>JAADDV010000098.1 GCA_013153795.1 Aquificota bacterium
AAAAATTAAAGGAGATTTTGTTTCTGCTCCTGAATATCAGTTTAATCTCATGAAACTTCAAAGTGAAATAACTATTGCTAAAGGGTTATATCAAGCTCTTGTTCAAGAATATGAATTAGCTAAAGCTCAAGAAATGAAAGAACAAGTTGCATTTCAAGTAATAGATCCTCCCTTTATACCAAAAAAACCCTATAAACCAAAGAAAAAGCTTTTACTAGCTATAAGTATTATAAGTGGTTTATTTTTAGGTATTTTTGCAGCTTTCTTTATAGAATGGTTAGATAATATAAGAAAAAAAACTAATAAAGTTCATTTGTATAAAGAAAAAGAAGATACAACTATAACTATTAATCTTGCTTATTATGATTATAGAAAAAATTTTGAAAATGATAATGGTAGAAAAAAAGTCTACCCAGATACGATAAAATATAATAAAGAAAATTAAAATATATTGGGGGATACATGAAAAAGTTTAGTTTTCTATTTTTAACTTTATACTTTCTTAGTATAAACTTCGCATATACTCAATCTCAAGGGGGATTAAGTGGTTTATCTGGAATAGGCCTTAAAGGTACACTAACAACTTCTTCAAGTACTTCTGCAACTACAGGGAATATTCAAACTCAAACAGGTTCTTCAACTTCTTCAAATATCCCACCAGAACAAAGTGGAATAAATCCAGTAGAAGGTTCCGCTTCTCCATCTGGCTTACCCGATGTAATTGAAATGACTACAGAAACTTCACAAACTAGTATTGAAGGAATAGATTTAGGACAGGATTCAGGCACTGACTTAACAAAAGAGCTAACAAAAGAAATAAAATCAGCAACTCAAACTTTTTCAACTCTTTCATCAATTGAAAATTCTTTTTTTGCAAGATTAAGAGCTTATAAAAAGCCTTTAAGACAGTTTGGTTATGAATTCTTTTTAGGAAAACCTAGACTTCCAACTTCTATACCAGTTGATAAGTCTTATACTTTAGGTCCTGGAGATGAAGTATACATATATATTATTGGAGCTCCTTCTAATATGAAACTCCCTCCTGTTTTAAAACTTACTGTTGATAGAGAAGGAAAGCTTTATATCCCAAATTTTGGTGTTTTTTATGTATGGGGAATGGATTTAGCTGAAGCTGAAAGTATTATTGCTGAAGCTTTAAAAACAAATATAAAGCTTACAGTAGGAAGATTAAGAACATTTCCAGTTTATGTTTCAGGAGAGGTTAGAAGACCTGGTTCAGTTTTAGTTACTGGTGTTAATACAGTTGTAGATGCCCTTATGATGGCTGGAGGGATAAAAAGGACTGGAACTCTTAGGGATGTTGTTGTTACAAGAAGAACTCCAAGAGGAATTAAAAAAATCCATATAGATTTTTATGATATTTTACTTAAGGGAAAACCTGTTGATTTTCGTGTAAAAGATGGTGATGTTATTTTTGTAAAAGATATAGGTCCAACAGCAGCTGTTGCAGGAAAAGTTAAAAGACCTGCTATTTATGAACTGAAAGGGTATGAAACAATACGAGATTTACTTAAAATAGCAGGAGGTTTATTACCTTCATCTTATAGATACAAAGTAACTTTACAAAGATATAAAAATAATGAGTATCTAGAAATATATGAAGGAAAATTAACAGATCAAAAATTTCTATCCCAAAAAGTTAAAGATGGAGATTTAATCTTTATAAGACAGGTTATATCTGTACCACAAAATGCAGTATCTGTTGAAGGATATACTCCTTATCCAGGTCTTTATCAGTATAAAGAAGGTATGAAGTTATCTCACGTCCTGAAACCAGACATGTTCTTCCAAGATACAAATAGTAAATTTGGATTAATCGTTAGACAATATCCTCCTGGCTCCGAACCAAAGTATATTACATTTGTTCCAGAGGATATTTTACTTAAAAACTATGACATAGATTTACTTCCTGCGGACAGAATAATTCTATATAAATTTGGAGCTATAAAAAGAATAGATACAAATAAAATAAAAGATGTAATCATCTTAAAAGGTGCAATAAAATATCCAGGAGTTTATGCTTATAAAAAAGGAATGAAATTATCTCATGTTTTAAATACAGACCAGCTTCTAATCGATACTAATATTTATTTTGGTTTAATAAAGAGAATCCCAGCTATAGGAAAGCCTCCTAAGTATATTACTTTTTCTTTACAGGATATAATAAATGGAACTTTCGATATTAGCTTAAAACCTTTAGATGAAATAAGTTTTTATAAGTTTGGTTATAGAGACATTGATTTTAATAAAGTTAAAGATGTCTTTGTTATAGAGGGAGAAATAAAATATCCAGGAGTTTATGCTTATAAAAAAGGAATAACTTTAAACGATATTTTTTCTGATGAATATTTATTAATAAATACAAATTTATATTTTGCAGAGATAGAAAGAAGAAATCCTAAAACTTTAGAAATAGAAAAAATAATAAAGTTTGTACCTAAAGATGTTTTAGCAGGCAAAGAAAAAATAGAAATAAAACCTATGGATGTTATTAGATTTTATCCTAAATATGTGTTTACACCAGTGAAGGTTTCAGGATTAGTGGAAAAATCTGCTTATATCCCTTATAAAGAAGGAATGAAACTTTCAGAAGCTTTAGCTTATGTAAAATTTAAAAAAGATATAAAGAAACTAAGAGCAGATATATTTAGGGAACAGGGAAAGTTTAAAGGCTTTTTAGAACAAGCAGAAACAGCAAAAGGAAAAGCTGAAACAGGAAAAGCTTTAATTTCTAAAAATATAGCTTCTATTTATCTTTATGATGTTCTTGTTAAAAAGCAGTCTACAAAAGATATATTACTTAATCCTGGTGATAGGATAGTAATTAGAGAAATAGATCCTGAGGAGATTGTAGAAAGAGTTTATGTAACAGGTTATGTTAAAAATCCAGGAGTATTTAAGATAGATGACAATACGACTCTTTATGATGTATTAAAAGCTGCTGGAGGCTTAAGGCACAATGCATATCCAGAAGGAGTTATTATCTTAAGAGAATCTGTAAAAGAAATGCAAAAAGAAAAAATTGCTCAAGCAATTTTGAGAATGAAGCAAGAATTAGAAAAAGAAGAAGCTGGAATCATGCAAGCCGATTTAACAAGTGGAGAGCTAAAAGCTAGACAAGCTGCTTTTGAAGCAAAAAGAAGACTTTTAAATGAAATGGAAAAATCTCAGGTTACAGGAAGAATAGCTGGAATAAGAATTCCTAGAAATTTGGAAGACTTAAAAAATTCTCCATTTAATATCCTTTTAGAAAATGGAGATAGAATCTATATACCAAAGAAACCTGTTAGTGTTTTAGTATTTGGAGAAGTATATAATCCATCAGCTCTAGTTTATGTAAAAGGCTTAACAGTTAAAGACTATATAGATTCAACTGGTGGATTAACAAGAGATGCAGATATAGAAAATATTTTTGTAATAAAAGCTGATGGTTCAGTGGTTTCTTCAGCAAACGTAAATAAAGGGATATTAAATGGA
>JAADDV010000123.1 GCA_013153795.1 Aquificota bacterium
GGAAAAAAACGTAAAAATAGGTGTCATAAGCTTAGGTTGTCCTAAAAATCTTGTTGATACAGAACTATTACTTGGAAAGCTTAAAGCCTCAAAAGCTGAAGTTGTTTCAGATTTAAACGAAGCTGATGTAATACTAATAAACACATGTGGTTTTATAGATGCTGCCAAAGAAGAAAGTATAAATACCATACTTGAAGCATCAAATCTAAAAGAAAAAGACCCTAACAAAAAAATCGTTGTTACAGGTTGTTTAGTTGAAAGATACAAAAAAGAACTTGAAAAGGAAATCCCTGAAGTTGATATGTTTATTGATTTAAAGGAAGAACTTTTAATACCAGAAAAACTAGGTTTGAAACCTGCTCCTGATTTTTCTTTGTATCGAAACAGGATTTTAACAACTCCAAAACATACAGCATATTTAAAAATTTCTGAAGGATGTGATCATACATGTGCCTTTTGTGCTATTCCTCAAATAAGAGGAAAACATAGAAGTAGAACAATAGAAAGTCTTGTAGATGAAGCAAAGAGACTTGCAGATTTAGGAGTAAAAGAGATAAATATTGTTTCTCAAGATACAAGTTTTTATGGAACAGATATATATGGAAAACCAAGGCTCTGGGATTTAATCAAAGAAATAGAAAAAATAGAAGGAATAAAATGGATAAGGCTTTACTATCTATATCCAACTACAGTAAATGAGGATTTTATAAAAAGAATGGCAGATAGTGAAAAAGTTGTTAAGTATTTTGAGATGCCTATACAACACTCAGAAGATAAGATTTTAAAAGATATGATGAGAGGGTATAGAAAAAAAAGAATAGAAGAGATTTTAAACTGGAAAGAAAAGTATATTCCTGAAGCAGCTGTAAGAACAGCTGTTATTGTAGGATTTCCAACAGAAACAGAAAAGGATTTTAAAAATCTAAAAGATTTTATAAAAAGTGCAAAATTTGACTGGCTTGGAGTCTTTACATATTCCCATGAAGAAGGAACGCCAGCTTATGAAAAATTTGAAGATACTATTTCTGAGAAAGAAAAAATAAGAAGAAAAAATGAAATTTTAGAAATACAGGAAAAAATAACAGAAGAGAAAAACAGACAGCTTATAGGAAAAGAAATGGAAATCCTGATAGATGGATTTTCAGAAGAATGGGAGACGCTACCGGTTGGGAGAACTTACAGAAGTGCATATGAAATAGATGGAATAACATATATAGAAACTACAGAACCAGTAAAACCTGGTGAGTTTGTCAAAGGAAAAATAAAAGATGTTGTTGATATAGTAGACACTGTGGCAGAGGTTGATTAAATGAAAAAAATTGACTACTCCCTTTACGTAATAACAGATGAAAATCTCATAAAAAAGGATATTGGAAAAGCTGTTGAAAAAGCTATAAAAGGCGGGGCTACTGTTATCCAATATAGAGCCAAAAATAAAGACAGCAGGACAATGTATAAAGAAGCTTCTGAAATAAAAAAAGTGTGTGATAAATATGGCATTCCTTTTATTGTAAATGACAGAGTAGATATAGCTCTTGCTGTAAATGCTGATGGTGTTCATGTAGGACAGGAAGATTTAGATGTTGAGGTTGTAAGAAGACTTATTGGATTTGATAAAATTGTAGGTCTTTCTACAAAGAATCTAAAGCAGGTTAAAAAAGCAAACAGTTTACCTGTTGATTATATTGGATTTGGAAGTGTATTTCCTACAAACACAAAAGAAGATGCAAAACTGGCAGGGATAGAAAATCTCAAAAAAGCCCTTGAAATATCCCTCATTCCTGTTGTTGCTATAGGTGGAATAAACCATGAAAATATTGACCAGCTTATAGAAATAGGCTGCGAAAATATCGCCGTTGTTTCAGCTGTCTTTAAAGAAAAAAATATAGAAGAAAATACAAAAAAACTTAAAAATAAACTAAAAAATCAAAAAAGAATGGGTTTTACTATATAAACTTAGTCTAAAATTTTTAGCAATACAGCTAATTTAAAATTTTTCAAAAAAATATATTCTTATGTAAAGAAACACAAAAATTTTTTATGAAGGAGCCTTTAAAGGCTCCTTAACAAATTAATCTAATTTTCTTATCTTTCTAATCAAAAGAATAACATCAGATATATCAACTTTTCCATCTTCATTTAAATCAGCTAAAAGATAGTCTTCATCTAAAGCAGCTATTTCTATAAGCTTTTCTACATCTTTAAAATCTATGTATCCATCTTTATTAATATCAGCTTTGTCAGGAGTTATATATACTCCTTTTCCTTTTAAAGAAAGAGTAAGTTGTTTATTATTTTTTGCATTTGTCTGTATATAAAGAGTAGACTGTATAGTTCCTTTTTCTTTTGGAGAAAAGGTAATATGTAATACACAACTACTTTTTGGAATAAGCTCTCTAGGGCAATTGTTCTTTAGAAGGAAATTTTTATTATCTGTTAAATAAATTCTTTCAAAAATAAGATTAGCATCTCCTGTATTTTTAATAGTTATTTTTTCTGTTTTTTCTTCTCCAACTAAAACTTGTCCAAAGTTTATTAAAGATTTATCAACAGAGATAGAAGGGAGTTTAGGTTCAACTGCTTTTCCTTTGAGTAATACAGATACAGAAGGATTATCAGGGTCGTTAGAAATGATTATCAGCTTACCAGCATAATCCCCAGCAGAGGTAGGAGAAAAGATAACTTTAACAGAACAAGATTTATCTGGCTGTATCTCCTTACAATCTCCTTCTACAACAAATGCTTTGCTATCTACTTTTATCTGTTTAACAATCAATAAAGCATTACCTTTATTCTTTATCTGTAATATCCCTTCTTTCCTCTTTCCTATCTCCACTACTCCAAAGTTTATTTCTTTCCTGTCAACAAAGATATCAGGAGAAGGAGGAGGTATAACTACTGCTTTTAACGGAATTACTACCTCTGGTGTTATTCTGCTATCTGTCTTTATTCTTACTATCCCTTCATATATCCCTTCTTTTTCCCCTCTAAACTCTATGTATATCTCACATTTCTCTTTTTCCTTTATTACCTGACAATCCCCTTTTAACCTATATCCTTCCCCTTCTACTTTTATCTCCTTTATCCTTACCTCTCCTGTCCCTACATTCTCTATCTCTATTTTTCTCTCTACCTTCTCCCCTATATACACTCTACCTATCTCTATTTTTTCCTCTTTTACTTTTATTATCCCTTCTCTTCTCTTCCCTTCTCCTTCTACTTTTATTCTCTTTTCTCCTATATTTGTCTTTATTCTTATCTGACTTTCTATTTTCCCTTCTCTTTTTGGCCTAAATATTACCTCTACCTTACACTCTTTTTTTGGCTCTACTTTTTTGCAGTTATAAACAACTTCAAAGTTTTCTTTGTCATCTACATCTATATTGAGAATATCTAAAGGAGCATTTCCTATGTTTTTGATAGAGAAGAATTTAGAGGAAGAAGAGCCTATGAAAGTAGGAGGAAATGAAATAGAGGAAGGAAGAGAGGAGATAATAGGTAGTTTAGGCTCAACCGCTTTTCCTTTAAGAGATACAGATACAGAAGGATTATCAGGGTCATTAGAAATGATTGTCAGCTTACCAACATAATCTCCAGCAGATTTAGGAGAGAAGATAACTTTAACAGAGCAAGATTTGTTAGGCTGTATCTCTTTGCAGTTTCCTTCTACAATGAATGCTTCATTATCTACTTTTATTTGTTTGATAACAAGTAAATCATTTCCAGAGTTTTTAATCTGTAATATTTTTTCATCTTTCTTTCCTACTTCTACCTGTCCAAAGTCTATTAAAGGTTTGTCAATAAAAATAGAAGGGAGTTTAGGTTCGACTGCTTTTCCTTTGAGTGATACGGATATAGAAGGATTGTTAGGGTCATTGGAAGAGATAATAAGTTTAGCAGAGTGTTCTCCAGGGGATTTAGGAGAGAAGACAATTTCAATAGAGCAAGAAGAAGAAGGTTTAATAGATTTGCAAGAGTTAGTTTTAATAAAGAAATCATTTCCGTTAATAGAGAAAGATAGAGAAAGGTCAATATTTCCTTTATTTTCTATTGTTAGAGATTTAACAGAATTTTCTCCTACAATTGTTTCTGGGAATATTATTGTTTTTGTTGGCACATTTATTTTTGCTATCTTTGGCTCTTTTCCTTCCCCTTTTAACTCTATTTTATAAGACTGCTTATCTGTTTCAATAACTAGAAATCCATTTATTTCTCCTGATTTTGTTGGAGAAAATGCGACCTTTATTTTACAGGAGCTATTTCCATTTATCTGAGAGCAACTTTCTAATATTTTAAAGTCTGAACCAATAGTATATATATTCTTTATTTTTAAAACTTCATCTCCTTCATTCTTTAAAATGATAACTTCTGTTTTTTCCTCACCAATTAAGACTTGTCCAAAGTCTACAATTGTTGCTTCAAAAACTAAATTAGCTGGACGTGGTAAAGCTTCTCCAACTGCTAAAATTTCTGTTTTTGGATTTTCAGGGTCATTAGAGTTTATATAAAATACAAAACTTTTCTTTCCAGGAGTTTGAGGAGCGAAAATAATATCAGCATCACATATAGCATTTGGGTCTAAATTGTCTGGACAATAATGAATAACTTTAAAATCATTTGAATTTGGAATTTCAAATTCCAAAACAAGAGGATTATCAGGAGATAAATTTTCAATATAAATAGTTTCTTTTTTTTCAGTTTTATTTAATACTTGCCCAAAATCTATATGTGTTTTATTAACATAAATTTTAGGTGGTTTGATAACTTTTCCTTCTCCTTTTACTGGAATTTCGAGACGAGGATTGTTATAAGCATTTGAATCAATAATCAAAGTTGCTTCTTTAACACCCTCATCTTCAGGAGAAAAATAAACCTTTACTTGACAATTTTCACCTTCTTCTAAAAGCCAATCCGAACAAAAGTTTTCTATATAAAAATCAGGAGGTCCAGAAATAATTATGTAGTGGATATCTAAAGTTTCTTTTCCTTTATTTGTTATATTTATAGTTTGAGATACTGTTTCTCCAATAAGGACTTTTCCAAAATCTATAGAAGAAGGATTAGCTTCTATTATAGGTGCAAAGATAGGTTGCTCCTCTGAGCTATTTCTAAAGTTAGCTATAAGTATTTTTGTTTTATTTATAGTTTTTGCATTATCAGCAGCTTCAGGGTCTTTTTCAGGTTTTCCTATTTGGTATCCTTTATATGTAATATTTGGATTAGAAAAATAGTTAATTCGAGGTTTATCATAACTCATAATAGTGGCAAAAATTCCCGGTTTGTCATAACCATATGAATAATAATAAGCTCCAATTCCTGTTGCATGGTCTTTATCATGCTGACAACCAAAATTATGCCCTACTTCGTGTATATATATCACATCAGGACAATAAATATCTCCTGATGAACCAATATCAACAACGTTATAAGCCAAATGCTGATAATAACCTACATATTTTTCTAAATCACTTTCTAAATCTTCAGGGAGAAGTACTGGAATATAAGCATATCCACAATAATAATCTCCTTTATATTTTCTAAACAATGTCACAATATCAGCTTTGTAAAAATTTCTTAATCTTTTTACTTCTGAAGAAGAAGCTAGATTGCTTAAAGCAGAGACAATATAATTATCCTCATTCGCATCAGGAGATTCATATTCAACAATACCAACAATATTTAATTTTGTATAAATTTGGCTTTGCTCTAATATTTGATTTCCTAAATCTACTAAATTTCTTAGTTTTGCCTCCAGTCCAGCTCCCAAATCTTGTTTTAATTGTCTTGTATAAAGAAGAAGGACATCTACAATACTCCCATCATCTCTTGTTATATTTTTTGGTTTTATTAAAAAACTACTTTCCTTAATATCTCCATAGTAGGGGATAAAATCGTCTTTAAAAGGAATACTTTCTTTTCCTGAAAAATCTATTACTTTATAAAGGCCTTCTTTTGAATCCACAGGCTCTATTTTAAATATTTTTTCACCTATTTGTACTCTTCCATAAGCTATTCCTTTTACCACTGTGATTATAACTAAACTATCTTTTTCTCCTTTTACTTTTCCATAAATAGAAAAACCATCTTTCCTAAATTCTATTTTTTCTCTTTCTATTTGAATTACTGTTCCATCTGGAAGAGGAATTGATGTAGAGCCTGATTTAATAGAAATTTTTGAAGAAGTTTTTAAACTGTTTACATCAAATTTAAAAATTTTCTCTTGAGCAAAAGAAAAGAAAACGATAAATATAGACAGAATTACCCATCTAATTAAAGTACTCATTTCCTCCCTCCCTATTTTGAAGAATTAAAATTTTATGAAAAATCTAATGCAATTTTATTAAAAATTATCTAGCTTATTATTAACTATTTATTTATGATTATAAACTCTGGTCATTTAAAAAGCAAGCGTAATTTATTCAAATTTATAGATATATTCCTATAATTATTAATCATTAATTAACAACTTAGAGCTTACAGTTTTATAATCATAAAAAACAAAAGAGAGAAAATTTTCCTAAAACTAAGATAAGGATTTGTTTTTAGATTATTAAATTTGGAAGTTTTTGTGTTTTAGATTTAGTAGATTAAAAGATGAAAAAAATTTATAACTTCTTTAACTTATTTCTAAAGAGATATTAATATAAAAAGATATTAAATAGATACTTGTTTCTAATACAAAATTTTAAAAAGTTTAAAACAAAAATACTTTTATAAAGGGAAAGTGTTTAATACGAGAAACAATTTTGCATTAATAAGGAAAATTTTTGAATTTTTAATATAGAAAAGAAAAAATTTTGAAATATTTTTAATAAAAAAGGGGCATAAAGCCCCTATTGATTACTCTTCAATAACCTCAGTAATAAGAGAGCCTGAAGGGCACTCTTCTGTGATTTCTAAAGCTCTTTCTGCTAATTCTCCTTCTATAATAGCTCCATCTCCACCAATGTCATCTCTAACCTTTGCTATTCCGTCCCCTTGGTCTTCATAAACTTCAGGAAGCTCATCATAACAGAGAGCACAAGCTGTGCAAAGGTCTTGGTCAACAGAAACTTTAACCTTCATTGTATTACCTCCACTAAGTTAGTTTTTATTTATAAATCCTAGGAATAGTATATTAAAAGGTGTATTAAATTGCAATAAAACAGTGTTTGATTTTAATTTTTGTTTAAACTTGCTTTTGTTATAAAACTTGTTTCTAAATCCTTTTTTCTCAGTTGTCCACAAGCTGCAGATATATCCTGTCCTTTACTCCATCTAACAAAGGCTCCTATGTTATATTGCCACAAAATTTTATGAAACTGGTCAACTCTTTCTTTGTCTGGTCTTTGATAAGGAGAGCCAGGGTAAGGATTAAAAGGAATAAGATTTACTTTGTATCTTTTTTTGTTTTTTCCTATAAGTCGTGCTAGCTTATGGGCATCTTTAGGAGAATCATTAACATCTTTTATAAGAACATATTCAAGCATAATCCTATATCCTGTTTTAACAGGAAGTTTGTTTAGGGTTTTCATTAAATCTTCTAAAGTATTTGTTTCTGATATAGGCATGATTTTTTCTCTTGTTTTCTGGTCTGCTGCATTCAAAGATACAGCTAGTCTAACCTGAGGGAACTCTTTATCTTCATACATCTTTAAAATTTGATGAATTATACCACTAGAGGATATTGTTATTTTTCTGTTTGAGAGGCCTGCCATTTTATCATCTGTAAAAATACGCACAGACTTTTTCACATTTTCATAATTTGCTAGAGGCTCTCCCATTCCCATATAGACGATATTTGAAATTCTTTTTTCTGGTTCTAGTCCTACAAATCTTTGACTTTGAATATACTGGTCAACAATTTCAGCTGTTGTTAGATTTCTTATAAGACCATCTTTTGTTGTAAAACAAAATTTACAGCCTACAGCACATCCTACTTGAGTAGAGATACAAAGAGTATTGTGGCCTTTCTCTGGGATAAAAACAGATTCTATAGTATGCCCATCATGAAGGCGCCATAAAAATTTTATGCTACCATCTTCCTTAGATTTTTCAAAAGTAATAAGCTCAAGAGCATTTATATCAGCTTTTTCTTTTAACTGGTTTCTTATATCTTTTGATAAATCTGTCATTTCATCAAAAGAAGAAACTTTTTTATTATAAAGCCATTTTGCCAGCTGTTTTGCTCTAAACTTTTGCCAGCCTTGTTCTTTTACCCAGTTTTCAAGCTCTTTAAAATCAAAGTTTTTTAAGTTAACCTTTTCCATCTTTTTACCTGCTTTGTTTTTTTAAACCTATAAAATATAAAACAGTTTTAAAAATCAGCTATCATCTATTTCAAATATTTTTTCTCTTGAAGTTTCTCCTCTTATCAAATTAATTTTTGATTTAGGGATTTTTAATTCTTTTGATAAAAGCTCTATTACTTTTTTATTTGCTTTTCCTTTTTCTGGAGCTACACTAACTTTTATTTCATAATAAAAATCATTTATTTTTCTAACTTCATTTTTTTTAGCATTTGGTTTTACTCTAACAGTAATCTTCATTCTAATCTCTCCGATAAAGTAGTATCTAAAAATTTTAATGGATACTGAAGGTATGAAAAATATTTTTTTAGTAGGATTTATGGGTAGTGGAAAATCAACAGTTGGCAAAATTCTTTCTGAAAAAACAGGTCTAAAATTTATCGATATAGATGAAGAAATAGAGAAAAAACAGGGTAAAAAAATAAAAGATATTTTTAAAGAAAAAGGAGAAAAATTTTTTAGAAACCTTGAAAAAGAAGAAATAAAAAACTTAGCTCAAAAAGAAGGTTTTATTGTTTCTACTGGAGGAGGCTTGGGAGCAAACCCTGAAAATATGAAGATTATGAAAAAAAACGGGATAGTTGTATGGATAGATGTTTCATTAGATGAAATTTTAAGAAGATGTGGGAATGATATGGAAAGACCTCTTTTAAATCAGCCTTATGAAAGTTTAAAAAATCTATATGAAGAAAGAAAGAAAGTATATTCTCAAGCTCATATTCATATTCAAGGAGAAAATAAAGTTCCTGAGAAAATAGCCGAAGAGATTTTGGAGAAAATAAATGGAAATTTTCACAGGGATTGATATTGTCGAAAATAAGAGAATTTTACATGCTATAGAAAAGTTTGGAAATAAGTTTCTGTCAAGGGTTTTTACGAAAAAAGAAATTTCTTATTGTTATTGTAAAAAAAATTTACACCAATGTCTTGCCGCAAGGTTTGCTGCTAAAGAAGCCTTCATTAAAGCGTTTTTTCAAGCATTCAAAATTAAGCTCTTTCCATCTCAAATAGAAATTATAGGAAAAGAAGGGTATCCTGCAGAAATTTTTCTGCACTTACCTGAAAAAGAAAAATTAAAAATAGAAAATTCATATAAATCAACACTTTCTATTTCACACGAACGCAATTATTCTGTAGCTGTGGTGATTATCTACAAATAAAGGTGCAGCATTTTGGTTGCACCTTATCCAAAAGCAAAAAGATATTTCTTGTGATATCAATACCTTATATAAATGGCACACCTCTTGTATTTATAGAAACACAGGAGGTATGAAAAGGTATGAATATCAAAATATATACTGTAGCCAGCATACAAGAAGGGTGGAAGAGAATAAAAGAAGAATTAGGGGAAGATGCTATTATTTTATCTATAAAAGAGTTAAATGGAATATTTGAAATAATAGCAACTTCTCCTAATTCTCAAGCTAAAGAAAAAGTTTTTGCTGAAGAGTTAATAGGGTTAAAAAACTTTGTAAAAAGATTAGAAGAGAAAAAGATAGAAAAAGAGTTAAAAAAACAAATAGAAGAAGAAGTTCTTCTTTCTTATGGATATATTGTAGAAAAGTATCCTATCAATATAGAAGGAAAAATAGAATTAAACCCTCTATCTAAAAAATATATATTTCTTTTTGGAAATGTATCTTCAGGAAAAAGTATTACTGTAGTAAAACTTGCTTCTCTTTTAAAGTTTGAAAAGCAGAAAAAAGTTTGCATAGCTTCTTTCGATTTTTACAAAATAGGTGGTTCAGAAAGTCTATTATCTTTTGCAAACATTATGCAGATACCATTTTTCCAGATAAAAAGTGAAAAAGATTTAATCCTTCATAAAGATTACTTAGATGAATTTGAACATATTATTTTTGATACTCCCGGAAATATAAAAGATTTAAAAGAAATAGAAAAATTTATTCAATTTATTAGTAAAAGCTCTCAAGCAGAAAATATTCTTGTTCTTCCTTTAACAAAGAAAGAAACCTTATTAGATAAAGATGTTCAATACTTTAGTAAGTTTAATATTCATCATCTTATTCTTACTAAATATGACCAGATAGAAAATAAACTTCCTCTTTATTATGTGCTTGGGAATTTTAACTACCCTGTTAGCTATATAACAAACGGTGTAGATGTTCCTCAAGATATTTTTCATATGCAAAAGCTTGTTGAAGAAAGGGTAATTTAAAATGAAAGACCAAGCTCAAAGATTAAGAGAAATAGTAAATACGAGAAAAAAACCAAACTTTCAAGCTATTTCTATAACTAGTGGAAAAGGTGGTGTTGGTAAAACAAGCTTTACTGTAAATTTAGCTTATCATCTTCAAAAATTAGGAAAAAGTGTAATCATTTTTGATGCAGACCTTGCTTTAGCTAATGTGGATATTCTTCTTGGAGAAAAACCTAAATATAACCTTATGCATCTTTTAAATGGAGAAAAAACAATAAATGAGATTATTTATACATCAAAATATGGAATAAAATTTATTCCAGCTTCTTCAGGTTTTGAAGAATTAGCAAATCTACCTTTAGAAAAACAACTATACATTTTAGAAGCTCTTCAAGAGATATATTATAACTTTGACATAATGCTTATAGATACTTCAGCTGGTCTTTCAGAAAATGTTATAAATTTTTGTCTTGCTTCAGATAAAACAATTGTTTTAACAACTCCAGACCCAACAGCTTTAGCTGATGCTTATGCTATCTCAAGAGTTATTCTAACTCATAAACCTATAAACATGGAGCTTGGAGTTGTTGTGAATATGGTAGAAGATGAAGAGGAAGCTTTAAAAATATACAAAGGAATGAATTCTATTTTAAGAAGTTTTATTGGAAAAAGTATTAGTTATTACGGATACATAAAAAAGGATAATAAACTCAGTGAATCAGTTAGAGAAAGGTATGTACTTTCTGCTGCATATCCAAATTCTACATACAGCAAAAATGTAAGAGCTATTGCTCAAACTCTTATTTCTGGAAAAGAGCCATCAACAGAACCAAATACATCTTTTTGGAAAAAAGTTATCTCTTATTGGAAAAATTTAGCAATAGAATAATAAGGAGGTTAAAGCTATGAAGTTAAGTAATGAAGAAAGAAATAAGATAATAATGGAGTTTTTACCTAAGATTAATTATATAGTTCAAAATTTAAAACAGGAAAATCTTCCAGCAACAGTTACAGAAGAGGATATGGTAAATACAGGAGTATTAGGTCTTATTGATGCTATAGAAAAATATGACCCTAAAAAAGGAGTGAAACTATCAACATATGCAGAAATAAGAATAAGAGGCCAGATAATAGACTCTCTTAGAAAATTAGATTGGGTTCCAAGAAATATAAGACAAAAAGCTAGACATATTGAAAATGCAATCTTAGAAGTGGAACAAAAACTAGGAAGAGAAGCTTCAGCAGAGGAAATTGCTGAATATTTAGGAATTCCTGTTGAAGAGTATATGAAATATGCTGAAAAAATAGCAAATAGTGGTTTTATATCTATAGATTCAACAGTTGGAACAGATGATGATTCAACAACTAAACTTTGGCAAATTATATCTATAAATGATGATACACCAGATAAGTATGTAGAAGAGGAAGAATTAAAAAGAATTTTATCTGATATAATATCTAAATTAAATGAAAGAGAAAGACTCGTTATAACTCTTTATTACTACGAAGAACTTTCTATGAAAGAAATAGGAGAAGTTCTTGGATTAACAGAGTCTAGAATTTCTCAGATACACACAAAAACAATGAAAAAAATAAGAAATATGATTCAAAAATATATCTCGAGAGATTAAAATGGAAGGAAACTTTTATGTTGAGCTTCTTTTAGGAGATTTGGAAAATTATATTCTTTCTCAAAAAAGTGAGATTAACAATATTGTATCGAAAAAACAAAATGTCTCCGTTGAGGAGACAGCGCTTATTTTAGATAAATTTTCTAAAAGTTTGAAGAAAACTGTAAATATAATGGATTTTATAGAAGAAATAGATAATATAGATACATTAAGAAGTATCTCTATTCTTGCTTCTGAAACTATTGCATGGATTTTGTTTACTTTACCTTCTGTAGAAAAAAATCTTCCTTATTTCTCTGATGATATAACTATATATAACAAGCATATAGTTGATTATTTAGCAGATATACTTTTAGAATTTGAAGGTTTTATTGAAAATCCAATGAAATTAAAGTTTATAGGAAAAGATTTACAAGAAAACATAAAAGATATTTCTACAATAATTAATTATATGTCCAATATTTTAAAAAAGGGGCTTATTGAAAACTAGCGCCCCCTTACTAAAGAAAGTCCTCCATCTACAACAATTGTTTGCCCTTGTATCCATTGGGCATCGTCAGTGCATAAAAATCCTACAACTCCTGCTATATCCTCTGGCATTCCCATTCTTCCAAGTGGAGTAAGTTTTATAGTCCCTTCTTTTACTTCCTCATAATTAGGGAAAAGCTGTATAGCCTCTGTATCAATAGGACCACCAGAAACAGTATTAACATTAATTCCTTTAGGACCAAATTCTACAGCAGCATATCTTACAAGAGCTTCAAGGGCAGATTTTGCAGCCCCGTGTATTGCATAGTTTGGCATATAGTCCCTTGTTCCTGTAGATGATATAGCAATAATTTTTCCTTTTCTTCCTTCCATTAAAGGAACAGCCCTTTGTGTAGACCAGATAAATCCCATCACAGTTATATCAAAAATTCTTCTTGTTCCTCTTTCTTTAAGCCTTAAAAAAGGAGCAAAACCACCTACAACTTCTCTTCCAGATGCAACAGCATTACTAACAAAAATATCTAGATATCCGTATTTTTCTTTTATTTCATCAAACGCTTTATCTATATCTTCTTTTTTTCCAAAATCTCCTTGTATAGCATATCCTTTAACACCTTTAGACTCTATTTCTTTTACAACTTCTTCAGCTTTTTCTTTATTCTTATAGTAGTTTATTATTACATCTGCTCCCATATCAGCCAGCTTTAAAGCAATAGCCCTTCCTATTCCTCTACTTCCACCTGTAATAAAAGCAAGTTTTCCTTCAAGTTCTCTACAAGCCATTAAAAACCTCCTACTAGTGATGCTCTTTAAACTGTCTAGAAAATTCTAAAAACTTCTTTATAAGAAACTCTCCTCTATATCCTTCTTCAACTAACTCCATAAAATATCTTTGTTCTTCATCATTTAAATCTCTATGAAGAATTTCTAATATTTTTTTATAAGCTCTCCACGTTTCTTCATCCCATCCTTCACCAACAAAAAATTCTTCAATTTTCAAAGGGTCTACAACTTTTGTTCTTAAAGCTTCTTTATAACCTAAAAGAAACATAATTCCCATTAAAACAAGAAAAATAATAGTAAGAATAATAGAAAGAATTAATTCACCGCCCATAATTTCCTCCTTATATTAAGCTCTTCTAAGAATATTATATTACGATATCTAAAACAATGTTTTTTGGAAATTTAGTTAGTAATAAAAATTATTAATAACAAATGAACAAAACAAAAATATTTTTGATGAATTTCAGATTAAATTTTAAAATTCTTAAAGAAAAACTAAAATTTAAAAGATTTTCTATGAATAGGTGTCAGACCATATTTTTTTATTTCTTCTTTGTGAAGCTTTGTTGGATATCCTTTATGTTTATCAAAAGAATGAGGATAAATAAGAGAAAATTGCTTCATTATTTCATCTCTATATACTTTAGCTATTATTGAAGCAGCGGCTACAGAAAGACTTTTTTCATCAGCTTTTTTTATAGAAATATGTGGATATGGGTCAAATTTAACATAATCAGTTATTATAAAGTCATAATTTACTTTTAAATCTTTCAAAGCTCTCTTCATTGCAAGTTTTGTTGCATTAAAAATATTTATTCTGTCTATTTCTGAATTACAAACAACGCCAACACCAACAGCAATAGCTTTTTCTTTTATTTCTAAATAAAGTTTTTTTCTTTGTTTTTCAGAAAGTTTTTTTGAATCTTTAAAAAAGAAAGGCTCTATATTAGGAGGAAATATAACAGCAGCAGAAACTACTGGCCCTGCTAAAGGTCCTCTACCTGCCTCATCTATTCCTACTATATGTTGATAACCTTTTTCATATAAAGAATACTCTATCTCAAGCATCAATTAAACCTGCCTTAACCTTATCTTAAATCTAAGTCTCAATTATGTTTGATATAATCTGTTTAATTAGAAGATTAGTATCTCTTTAATAGAGAAAATATTTGTTCAAGAATATTTTTGAACATAGATATAAAATAAATGCAATATATCCACCCTTTTTGAGGGTGGATACAAAAATAAGACTATTTCTTTATGAATTTTTAGCTTCTTTAGCTGCTGCTGATTCTTCAGCTCTTTTTCTGATTTCCCATTCTTTAATTTCTCTAATTTTAGCAGCTTTACCTCTTCTTTCTCTAAGATAATAAAGTTTAGCTCTTCTAACTTTACCTCTTTTAGTTACTTCTACTTTTTCTATTGAAGGGCAAGCAAATGGAAAAATTCTTTCAATTCCTACACCATAAGATTCTTTTCTTACAGTAAATGTTTTTCCTGTCCCACTCCCTGAAATTCTTATTACAACTCCTTCAAAAACCTGAATTCTTTCTTTATTTCTTTCTTTTACTTTTACATGAACTTTTACTGTATCTCCAACCCTAAACTCTGGAAAGTCTTGAGGCATATAAGTTTGCTCTATTTCTCTTATTAATGCGTGCATTTTTTCCTCCATATTTATTTTTGCAAAACAATAGTTTATCTGAAAGGAAAAAGTTTTTCAATTAAAGGTATTTTAGATGACAAATAATGCTGAAAAGATAGCTACTAAAACAGGTAGTAAAAAATTATCATCTAAATACCATTTTTTACTATTTGCAAAAATTTCAACAATAGCTGCAAAAATAGAGATTATTAAACTTTGAAAAGGAGAAATGAAAAAAGATAATACAAAAGTATTTGCAAATATTCCCCCTAAAGTGCCTTCTATGCTTTTTTTAGTAAAAGGTATTTTATGTTTTCCAAAGAGTTTCCCAACTATTGTAGCTACTCCGTCATAAATAGCTGTAGTTAAAATAGAGATTTTTAAAATTTCTTCGTTAAAAAAAATTCCTACTAAAATAAGTCCTACGGCTAAAGAAAAAGCTTGTCTTGCTGGAAAAATTTTCCAGTTTTCATCTCTTTCAACAGTTTTAAGTAAATTCCAAAAAGGATATGTTAGTTTATTTCTTATATTGAAATAAACTATAGGGAAAAATATAATAAGCATTAAACTTAAAAGAAAAACAATACTTTCTTTTCCAAAAATTTCTAAAGGAAAAATCAAAAAAGATATAGAGATTATATGAAAAATTTTTCTTCTTAATTCAAGAAAAATTTTTTTGTCTCTTTTCATAATAAAAATTCTTTTGTAAGGAGTTTAGCAAAAATTTCTGGTAATCCGTGTTTTATTATTTCTTCAGCAGCTTTTTTATAATCATACTCAACCCTTCTTATGAAAATTTGATTTTTTTCTAAATCATGAATTACATATGTTAGCCTAGGGTCTTTTTCTTTTGGTTGTCCTACACTTCCTACACATATTAAATATTGTTCATCTTCTTTTAGAGAGTATGTATC
>JAADDV010000042.1 GCA_013153795.1 Aquificota bacterium
CCATATTTGATAGATAGTATACTCACCTTGAAAAATATAAAAACCGCTTTTTAAAGGCACTTTTTTAAATCTAGCATAAAAATAAAAAAAGTTTTTATTTTTAATAACTCCTTTTTCTTCTAAAAGCTGTGAGATTTTTTTTAAGGAAGAGCCTTTTTCTATAAAAACTTCTTTTTTTTGCGAAATAATTATTTTTTCATGCAGTTTATTATCTATGTAATAATAAGATACTCCTAAAATAATACCCAGTAAAAGAAGTATACTTAAAGAAATTTTAAAAATTTTACCCATTTTTAAATTGTTGCTGGTCAAGATAAGTTTTTAAAATATATACAGCTGCTAGACTATCTAATTTTTTCTTTCTTTTACTTTTTTTAGTTGTTTCTCTAAGATGCTGCTCTGCTAATGATGTTGTAAATCTTTCATCTATAAACTCTATTTCTATATTAGGAATATTTTCTTTTAGTTTTTCTGCAAATTCTCTTGTTATCCTTGCCTGCTCTCCTTCTTCTCCTTTTAATGTTAAAGGAAGACCTATAACAATTTTTCCAATATTGTATTCATCAACAATTTTTTTTATTTTTTCAAAAACCTTTTCATCATTTTCAATAAGAGGAAGAGGGTTAGCAGAAATACCTAAAGGGTCGCTGTATGCGACCCCAATTCTTTTATTTCCAACATCCAAAGCTAAAACTCTTTTTCCCTTCAAGCTGTCTGTGTCTCCTGTTGTTCTTTCGTTGAAATTCCTGTTATTTTATAAAGAGGACAAAAACCAAAAATAGCCGTTAAAATAAGAACAATACCTAAAATTTGAGCTATTATCCAAGCTCCCCCTTTCTCCATACCCAGCCAGGCTAAGATAGAGCCTATTAGAACTCTTATAATTGCATCCCACCAAGCCATTATATATATCCTCCTAGTTTTAAATATATACTCTATTAAACTAAGGCCTCTACCTTGGTTCCAACAACCTCATCTGGATGAGCTATTCTTCCTAAAACTGCTGAAGCTGCTGCAACTGCTGGCCCAGCAAGATATACTTCACTATTTGGATGTCCCATTCTACCTGTGAAATTTCTATTTGAAGTAGAAACACAAACCTCCCCCTCAGCTAAAATGCCCATATGACCACCAAGACAAGGACCACAAGTAGAAGTACTTATTAAACATCCAGCTTCAGCAAGAATATCTATAAGACCTTCCTTTAAAGCCTGTTTATACGTTCTGTCAGAAGCAGGAATTACAATACATCTTACATCTGGATGAACCTTTCTTCCTTTTAGTATCTGAGCAGCTATTCTAAGGTCTGTAATTCTTCCATTTGTGCATGAACCAATAAACACCTGATTTATTGGTTTTCCTGCAACTTCTGAAACAGGTTTTACATTTGATGGAAGATTTGGTGCTGCAACAACAGGCTCTATCTTAGAAGCATCAAACTCATACTCACAACAGTATTTTGCGTCAGGGTCAGCCTTAATCGTTCTAAGAGGTTTATTAGTTTTGTCTTTTAACCATTCTAAAACCTTTTCATCAGCTTCCATTATTGCATTTTTACCACCAGCTTCAATAGCCATGTTTGTAATAGTAAGTCTTTCTTCTACAGGAAGTTCTTTTATAGCTTCCCCATGATATTCCATAGCTCTGTATAAAGCTCCATCAACACCAATCTCACCAATAACCGTTAAAACAAAATCCTTTCCGCCAACCCATCTTTGTCTTTTACCGTAAAACGTAAACTTCATAGTTTCTGGAACTTTAAGCCATGTTTCACCAGTTGCAAAAATATATGCAATATCAGTAGAACCAACTCCTGTTGAAAAAGCACCTAAAGCACCGTATGTGCATGTATGAGAATCAGCACCCATTATCAAATCACCAGGAGCAACAAATCCTTTTTCCGGAAGGATTGTATGCATAACACCAGAATCTTGACCTTCAAAATAGTTTTTTATACCCATTTTTTTAGCAAAATCTCTAGATATTTTAATCTGTTGAGCTGAAAGAATATCTTTTGGAGGGAAAAAGTGGTCCATAACAAGAGCTATTTTTTCAGGGTCATGAACTTTATCTATACCATATTTTTCTAGCTGCCTTATTGCTAAAGGAGCTGTTATATCATTTGCTATGGCAAGGTCTACTTTTACTGTTATAAGCTCCCCCGGTTCAACAAAATCTCTTCCTGCATGCTCTGCAAGGATTTTTTCTGTTAATGTCATTCCCATCTATAACGCCTCCTGATATTTTAATCTAAGGTTTTGCAAGAATTATAATATTATATGTTTAATAGATATTTATTCCAAATTGTATGATGTTAAAAAGATATTAAAAAGGAAGGAAAATACTTTTAAAAAGATAATTATTAAGATAAAAAGTTTATTTTAAATATTTTCTAATATCTGTATTATTTTGAATTTTTTTAGCAATTAAAGACTGTTTTAAAATCATTTTTTTTTCAAGTTCAGTAAGTTTGTTATATATAAATTTAGCTTCTTCTTGTGATAAAGAATCTAAAGAAATAGACAAAAATTTTTTCATCTTTTTATCAAAGTCATCAAAATTATCTAGCTCTAAAGCTATAAAAATTTCCTCTAATAAAGTTTTTATATTTTCTGTTCTAATTCTTCCCATCCTGCTTTTAATGTTTCTAAAATCTCTATTATATCCTTTAAGAGTTTTATATCATTTTTTGTATGAGCTACTAAAATTTGATGATATGAGAATCTGTAAATATCTCTTAAATTTTGAGAAATCTCTCCTCCTTTTTCCATATCTAAAGCTGAATCTAAGGCCAGAATAATATCTGTAGCTTTTTGAATATTATTTACTTTACTTTTTATATCTTTATTTTTAATATCTTCTATAGCTTGTTTCAAAGCTACAATAGCTCTGTCATACAAAAGAACTATTTGTTTTACAGGCGAAGCTGTCATCACATCTGTTTTTATATACGCTTCATAAGGATTTCCCATTTTTTACCTCTTTTATTGTGGTTGTTGTCCATTAAAAAACATTGCCGAAAGTCTCATTTTTACATCTTCCATTTGTGCCATATACATCTGTAGTGAAATAAATTGTTTTTTCAAAATCTCTATTTCTTCATTTATTCTTTTTGAATCAAGTTCTATTTTTTTCTCTATATTCTGGATTTGTTTATCAAGTCCTTTTTCTTTTGTTTTTATAGGTCCGTGAGGGTCAACTGTAAAATAAATATAATCTTTTAAAGTTTCATTTAGTTGAGAAATTCTTTCTGTTAAAGTTTCTTTATCATTTTTTAAATATTCGTCAAGCTTATCATTATTTAATGACAAATGACCTGTGTCTCTGTCTACATTTATCAACCCTAACTCCATTAAAGGAGAAAAACCTCTAAATATCTGAGAACGTATAGACCTTAAATTTGAATCTCCTGATAAGACTCCATTTTCTCCAGTATTTGTCTGGATAAAATCTACAATACTATTGTATTTATCAATTAATGATTGAAGACTTT
>JAADDV010000004.1 GCA_013153795.1 Aquificota bacterium
GACAGCACTTTAGAAGAATTATTTGATGTGTTAGAAGAGTATCCAGATGCTGATATTATTTATCCTAATACTGTAAGGATTACTTCAGACGGGAAAGAAGTAGTAAATAACTATGATAACTGGTATGAAAATAAAAATATTCTTCTTCAAGGACTGACAATAGAAAAATATTTTCCTGAATGGGGTGTGCTTGTAAAAAAAGATTTACTACAAGAAAAGCCTTTTAATGAAGAATTTAAAGATTATGAGTTTTATGAGTTTTTACTGAGAAATTTTGAAAAAATAAAACCTGCTTTATCAGAAATTAGTTTTGTAAACATTTACGAAACAACTTCCTTTATTGATACGTCATATGGAAGTAAGCTTGTTAGAGACTATATAGTAAAAAAGTATTCCCTTAAAAAGATATTTCCACATCTTAGCTGGAATGAAAATGAAAATCTAGCTCAGTCTACTGCGTATACAATGATAGGTGATGCCATTGCTGAATATCATGATTTTTATAATGCAACAGACTTTTATAGAAAAGCTTTAATATCTTTTCATAATCAACACACACTAAAAAAGCTTATTAACGCTTATATAAACATGGGACTTTTTGAAAATGCTAAATCTCTTTTATCTGAGGAACAGGGATTATCTAAAGAAGAAATCCAGTCTATAAAACAGGATGTTGAGAAAATAGAAACTCTTATAAAAGAGCTTGAGAAAAAGGTAGAAGAAGGTCTTATTGATGAGGTTATGTATGCATTAAATGATGTTATACAGGTTTATCAAGGTGCTCCTATCTATAACATAGCTGGTGTTATTCAGTTTTACAAAGGAAATATAATTGATGCTTATAGATTTTTCTACAAAGCTGTGATAATAAATCCTCTTGAGGAAAACATCTTAAGAAATCTAACTGATGTTGCAAAACGAATAGGAAAAGAAGACGAGGTTGTTGCTCTTGTAAACAGACTTTTAAAATAAAAAAGCCCTTTTTAGGGCTTTTTTAATCTAAAACTACATTTTCCATATTTTCTATAAATGCTTCATGGAGAGCTCTTACTGCAAGTTCTGCGTATTTTTCATCTATAAGACAAGATATTTTGATTTCTGATGTTGAAATAGCGTAAATGTTTATTCCTTCTTTATATAAAACCTCAAACATTTTTCCGGCAGTTCCTGCGTGAGTTTTCATTCCAAGACCTATAACAGAGATCTTTGCTATTCTGTCATTTCTTTCAACTCCTGAGGCGCCAACCTCTTTTGCTACTTCCCTTGCTATTTCCTCTGCAAAATCAGCATCTACTTTGTTTACTGTAAAGGATATATCAGTATGCCCTTGATGGGAAACGTTTTGAACAATCATATCTACAACAATATTATTATCTCCAAGGGCTTTAAAAAGCTTTGCTGCTATTCCTGGTTTATCAGGAACATTTACTACAGTTATTTTTGATTCTTTTAAATCATGGCTTATTCCTCTAACTGCTACTCTTTCCATCTCTTCATTTTCCTCCACTATCCATGTTCCATCTTCATCTATAAAAGATGATTTAACATGTATTTTTACGCCATATTTTGCTGCAAATTCAACAGAACGAATCTGCATAACTTTTGAACCTAAAGATGCCATTTCCATCATTTCTTCATAAGAAATCATAGGAATTTTACGAGCATTTTCCACTATCCTTGGGTCTGCTGTAAAAACTCCTGTAACGTCTGTATATATCTCACAAACATCAGCTTTTAATGCAGCAGCTAAAGCAACAGCTGTTGTATCAGACCCTCCTCTTCCTAGAGTTGTTATATTTCCTTCTTCTGATATTCCCTGAAATCCTGCAACAATAACAACTTTCCCTTCTTCAAGCTCCTTTTTTATTCTGTGGGTATCTATTCTTTTTATTCTTGCTTTTGTGTGGGCATTGTCTGTTATGATTGGAACCTGCCAGCCTGTCAAACTTATAGCATCTATACCTAATTCTTTTAATGCTATTGCTAAAAGACCAATAGCCACCTGCTCTCCTGTAGAAACAACCATATCCTGCTCTCTAGGGTCTGGCCTTGCAGAAAGCTCATGGGTAAGTCCAAGAAGTCTATCTGTTTCCCCTGACATAGCAGAAGAAACAACAACAACCTGATGCCCTGCATCTACAGCTTTTTTTACTTTATTTGCAACATTTTTAATCCTCTCTATACTTCCTACAGATGTCCCGCCGTATTTTTGAACTATTAGAGACAAGGAACTCCTCCCTGGTTAGTTTGCAAGTATATCTAATTTAGAAACTTTTATTATACCATTTAAAGCATTAGTAACGAATATGTAATCAGCTTTTTTTAGGTCTTCATATGGAAATCTTCCTTCTATTACAATAAAACCTAGATTTGGCGCTTTTTCTATAACTGCTTTTCTTGTTATACCAGGAAGTAGTCCACATTCCTCAGAAGGGGTAAAAAGATATATTCCTTTTATCCAGAAAATATTTGCACTTGTTGTCTCTGTTACTTCTCCTTTTTCATTTATAAAAACAGCATCATCAAAGCCTTTCTCTAAAGCATATCTTTTAGCTAAGATGTTTCTAAGATAGTTTGTTGTTTTGTATCTAAGAAGAGGGTCTGAGCTGTGGACTCTAAAAGGAGCTACCGTTAGAGAGATTTCTTTTTTGGACTGTTTAAATGGTTTTACAACAACCATGAGATTGCTTTTATACGGAACAACAGGAAAAGGTATATTCCCCTCTGGAAGTAGGATTGTTTTTACATAAAGGTCTTTTTCTTCAAAATAGGAAACAGCTTTTTCTATGTAGTAGATAAAATCCTCTTTTGTGATTTTAGGAATTTTAAAAGACTCTGCTCCTTTTGAGAGTCTTTCATAATGCCAGTCTATATATTTAGGAAGTTTTCCTTCATACCTGAATGTTTCAAAAATCCCTTCTCCATACATAAGAGAACGAAAATAGGGTTTTTCTTCAATAATTTTTCCATTAATTGTTATTAACTTTTTCATAGTCTTTACCTTTTAAAAATTAGATACCTTACCTCAAACCCTGAGTAATCTCCTCTTAAAGCTTTTCTTATATATTTTAAAAATACTGCAAATCTTGATTCACTGCCTTTTCTATACAATCTTCCAGTCCATAAAATCTCTGGATTATTAATTTTTTGTAATCCTTCTCTTGTTACAAGGGCAAGAAGAGGCTTTTCTTTACTGTATTCAATGATTTTTTGTATTGGATAATCTCTTAAAACTTTTCTTTTTGCATAAAATGGAAGGTTATGCCAGAAATACCCTTCAACTATAAGAGGTATGTCTTTCTCTGGCACGTTGTCATTTATAACCTGTCCTATTTTGTCATAAGGTCTAAATTTTTCCACTAAAGGAAGTAAAGAAACTGCAAAAATAAGAAATGTTGTAAGCATTGATAAAAACGGTGCTAAAAGAATGTCCTTATATCTAAGAATATACAAA
>JAADDV010000003.1 GCA_013153795.1 Aquificota bacterium
AAAAATACAAATGTGAAAATACCTTCAGATTTAAGAGAATATATATATCTAGAAAATAATTATGGTGTAAAGGGAAAAATAAAATTTCAAAACATTCCTATAAAAAGAGCTTTAAATGCTATAAATAGAAAAGTTATTGTTAATTTAATATTTAGCACTTTAGATGAAAAGGGGAATAATTTACTTAATGGAAGAAGTCTTACTCTCAATATAAAAAATATTTTTCCAAATAATAAGATATTAAGAATAAATTATCGTTATCCTTTTGATATTGATTTTAGTGATGCCCCTCCTAGTGTTAAATATATTTTAAATGCTGTTTTAAAATCTAATTACTAAACTCTATTTTTTTATTAAAACCTTAGTTATAAATATCTTACCTGAAAATATTATAGATTTTAACCGACAAAATATTATATTATGGAAGAAATATGGCTCTTTGTTTTGGAAAAGATAAAAATATAAAGGGTGCTTAAAATGAAAGAATATAAAATATTATCAAAAATAACAGATTATAAAGACTTAAAAAACCTTTCAAAAGAAGAAATTCTTACCTTAGCTGATGAAATAAGAGATTATATTATAGATGTTACTTCAAAAAGTGGGGGACATATTGGTCCTTCTTTAGGAGTTGTGGAGTTAACTTTAGCTCTTCTTTTAGCCTTTGACCCAGAAAAAGATAGACTTGTTTGGGATATTGGTCATCAAGCTTATGCTTATAAAATTTTAACAGGTAGAAAAGAAAGTTTTAAAACTTTAAGACAATATAAAGGAATTTCTGGTTTTTTAAAAAGAAAAGAAAGTCCTTACGACCATTTTGGCGCAGGGCATAGCTCTACATCCATATCTGCAGCTTTAGGAATGAGAGTTGGAAAAGATATTCTAGAAAAAGAAGGATATACTGTTGCTATAATTGGTGATGGAGCTATGACAGCTGGCCAAGCTTTTGAAGGGTTAAATCATGCTGGTTGGTTAGACCCTGATAAATTTATTGTTATTTTAAATGATAATCAGATGTCTATTTCTCCAAATGTAGGAGCCTTATACACTTACTTTAATAAGATAATAACAAATCAGGTTTTTCAAAAACCCAGACAAAAATTAAAAGAAATATTGAAAGCTGTATTTGGTGAATCTGGAGCAAAAATGGCTAGAAAGATAGAAGAATATGTTAAAGGTTTATTTGCTCCAGGAATAATCTTTGAAGAATTAGGTTTTAATTATATTGGAACTATAGATGGACATAATCTTTTTGACCTTGAAAAAACCTTAGAAAATGTAAAAAAGATGAAAGGTCCTATTTTAGTTCATGTTATTACTCAAAAAGGAAAAGGATATAAACCAGCTGAAGATAACCCAACTCCTTTTCATGGAATCTCTCCTTTTGACAAAATAACAGGCGTTCCTTTAAAAAAGGCTGAATCTAAACCTTCATGGAGTAAAGCTTTTGGAGAAGCATTAATAGAACTTGCAGAAAAAGATGAAAAAATAGTTGCAATAACACCAGCTATGAAAGAAGGCTCAGGACTTACAGAATTCGCACAAAAATTCCCAGATAGATTTTTTGATGTAGGAATTGCAGAACAACATGCAGCTACATTTGCAGCAGGTCTATCAGTAGAGGGTATTAAACCAGTTGCATCTTTTTATTCAACTTTTTTGCAAAGAGCATATGACCAGGTTATTCACGATATAGCAATTCAAGAACTTCCTGTTGTTCTAGCTATAGATAGAGCAGGGCTTGTTGGAGAAGATGGTCCTACGCACCATGGAGTATTTGATATTTCTTTTTTACGTGCTATCCCAAATATTGTTATTTCAGCTCCTAAAGACTGGCAAGAGCTAAGAAATCTCTTATATACAGCTATTAATTCAGGTAAAGTTTTTGCAATTAGATACCCAAGAGGAACAGTCTGGGGAGAAAAAGAAGAAGGTTTTGAAGAAATTCCTATTGGGAGCTGGGAAATATTAAAAGAAGGTAGAGAAATTGCAATTTTAGCTGTTGGAAAATATGTTAAAAAAGCTCTCGAAACAAGAGAATACTTAAAAAAGTATGGTTTTAATCCTACTATAGTGAATGCTAGATTTATTAAACCCTTTGATGAGCTTTTATTAAAAGAACTTCTAAAAAACCATAAGTATATAGTTACAATGGAAGATGGAGCTTTAAATGGTGGTTTTGGAAGTGCTATAGGTGAATATATTTTAGATAATAACTACATAAACAATCTTATTCGTTTTGGTATTCCTGACAAATTTATAGAACATGGAAAAATTGAGCTCTTAGAAAAAGATTTAGGGCTTTTACCTGAACAAATGGCTGAAACTATAAAAAATAAAATCAGCTTAAATAACTATAAGATAGTAGGATAAAAGGAAAATTTATTAAATAACTTTAGAAGATGATATAAATAACATAAAAAAAGAAATTAAAAAGCTGTGGGTTAAACCACAGCTTTTTAAAAAGCTATTAGTACTTCCTTTCTTCAGGTTGATATTTTGTAATTCTTACTTCTGTATATTCAATTTTAGGACCATCTTCTGTGTAATATGCCATAGAGTGTTTTAAAAAGTTTTCGTCATCTCTATTTGGATAGTCTCTTCTTGCATGAGCTCCTCTAGACTCTTTTCTCATTTCAGCTGTTATAGCAATAACTTCTGCTAGGTCTAAAAGATATCCAAGCTCAAGGTAGTTTATAAGAGCAGTATTAAACAATCTTCCGCTATCCCCAGGAGCAAGATTTTTATATCTTTCTTTAAGTTCTTTTATTTTTTCAATAGCTTCTTTCATTGGTTTTTCTTCTCTAAAGATACCAACTTTATCCCACATAGTTTGAGCCATTTCGTATCTAATATCATTTATATTTTCTTTACTTTCTTTTTTGAGAAGTTCTTCTACTTCTTTTCTAGCTCTTTCTTCTTCTGCTTTGTAGTTATAAAGAGTATCTTCCATTTTGCTTCTTGCATATTCAACAGCTGCAGCACCTGCAGGTTTTCCAAACACAACAATATCAAGTAATGAGTTTCCTCCAAGCCTATTTGCACCATGAACAGAAACACAAGCACACTCGCCAACAGCAAATACACCTTTTACATTTGTCATAGATGTTTCATAATCTTCTACATGGATTCCACCCATTGAATAATGAGCTGTTGGTCTAACAGGGATTGGCTCTTCTATTGGGTCAACCCCTTCAAAATCTATTGCAAGCATTCTAATTTGTGGAAGTCTCTCTTTGATTTTTTTAGCCCCAAGGTGTCTAAGGTCAAGGTGAACATAAGCCATCATTCCTTCACCCCAACCTCTACCTTCAAGAATCTCTGTTTCTATAGCTCTTGCAACCATGTCTCTTGGAGCAAGCTCCATTTTATTAGGAGCATACTTTTCCATAAATCTTTCGCCTTTATTGTTTATAAGATAACCACCTTCTCCTCTAGCTCCTTCTGTAACAAG
>JAADDV010000005.1 GCA_013153795.1 Aquificota bacterium
TAGTTTAGAAACTCATCTTAAAAATTTTAAACCTGTTGATTCTTCCTCTGAAATGGAAATTTTACTTGCTGAAATGATAAATGGAAAAGTATATAAATATGGAACAATTAACGAGATAAAGGAAAAAAAGTATACTCTAGTAAAGGAAAAATTTCCTGAAATAAAAAAAGAAATAGATATATTAATTGAAAATTCTTTCTCTAAAATGGAAAAAAATGTAGATAAGTTTTTAGATTGGTATTATAGCTTGGGAGCTGAATATCTAAGGATAGTTGGAATTTTTACAGGAAATTTAGAAGAAATAATTTCCAAAAAATTTACAGAAATACTCTTAGAAAATAGACCTTTTGATGAGCTAAATCAGTATATATTCAATCTAGATAAAAACGTTCAAAATGAAATTCTTCTTTCTTTAGAAAAAGAAATTCCAAAAATTCTAAATAAAAATGAAATAAAAGAAGATGATTTAAAAGGTAAAAAAGTTATCATAACAAAACACACTTCTTTGGAAGAAATATTAAAATTTTCTCATGAAGATTTCAAAGATATTATAGACTTTAAGGAAAGATTAATAGCTTCTTCAGGGGTTACAGCAGCTGGAGGTATTGCTGGATATACAATAGCAAAAAAGATAACTACTACTATAGTAAATAAGGGAATTGTAAAAAGTTTATCTAAATATATTCTAAAAATCGCTGGAAAAAAAGCAGCTGTTAAGACAGTCTTTGTAGCTATAGGGTCTACAGTTGGCTCAATAATCCCAGGTATAGGGACAATAACAGGAGGAATTCTTGGAGGAATAGTTGCAGGAGTTGTTACAGATAAAGTCTTACTTGAAGTTGAAGAAAGTTTAAATAGAGAAAAACTTAAAAAAGAGATAATAGAGATTATAAGAAAGAAAAAAGAGCAGCTAAAAAAAACAATATCCCAACAAACTCTTAGTAAACTAAACCTTTTCTTTAAAAGAGATATTTTATATTTAGCAGCATGAATAAATTTTATTACTTTAGTAAATAAAAATAATAAAAACTCAAAAGAAAACATATTGATATAGGTTTCTATGTAGATTTTTTAAGATTGATATAATATTTGGAATAATATTTTCAATAAGGAGAAAGTATGGCTCAAACATTAAAACAGTTTCTTGAAGAGAATCATCTTACAGTAAATGATAATGCAAAACTTCTTTTTGAAAAACTAGGTCTTCCTATAGAGGTTTTAAAAGAACTTGAGGAGAAATATGGAAAATCTGACAAGATGTCTAAGTCTAAACACAATACAGTAGACCCTGATGAGATGATAGAAAAATACGGAGCTGATACAGTAAGACTTTATATCTTATTTGCTGCGCCGCCTCAAAATAGCTTTGACTGGATAGATAGTGGTATAGAAGGAGCTCATAGATTCTTAAAAAGAGTATGGAACTTTGTAAATGATAAAGCAGAAGAAATAAAAGATATTTCTTACACAAAAGAAGATTTTAAAAATCTACCAGAAGAAGACCAAAAACTAAGAAGAAAAGTCCATCAAACAATAAAAAAAGTGAATGAAGATATTACAAGGGAATACCAATTTAATACGGCAATAGCTGCAATAATGGAACTTATGAATGAACTTACTTCATATAAAGGAAACAACAAAAAAGTTTTAAAAGAAGCTATAGAAAACCTTATTCTTATGCTTTCGCCTTTTACGCCATTTATAGCAGATGAGCTTTGGAAAACTATTGGTAAAGATGGATACACAATACAGCAGACTTTCCCAGAACCAGATGAAGAAGCGTTGGTAGAAAAAACAAAGGAAATACCTGTTCAGATAAATGGAAAAGTAAGGGCAAAAATTGTTGTTCCTGCTGATGCTGATGAAGAAGCAGTGAAACAGATAGCTTTTGAAAATGAAAATGTAAAAAAATGGATAGATGGAAAAGAAGTTGTTAAAGTTATCTTTATAAAAGGAAAAATTTTAAATATTGTTGTAAAAGGATAAGGAGTAGAAAACATGGGATATAAAAGAATTTTATTAGGATATGATGGTTCAGAGCCGTCAAGAAAAGCTCTTCAAAAAGCTATAGAGCTTACAAAAGAGTTTGAGGCACAGCTTTGTATTGTTGGAGTTGTAAGACCTTTTGAGTTTGCAGCGATAGACTTTATCCCTCCAGAAGAAATAGAAGAGTATGAGAAAGAAGAGCTTTCAAAAGAAGAAAAGTATTTAAAAGAAGCAGCAGAAGAAGCAGAAAAACATGGAATAAAGCCTTCATTGAAAGTGATGGAAGGAGAACCTGCTGAGGAACTTATGACATACGCAGATGAAAACGGCTGTGACCTTATAGTAGTAGGATATAGAGGAGCAGGAGGTTTTAAAAGAATGCTTTTAGGGTCTACAGCAGGAAATCTTGTAAAATACGCCAATCAATCTGTTCTTGTTGTTAAATAAAGCCTACAGCCAGTAGGCTTTTATATTTCCTTTTATCCAATCCCATAAAACTTTTTTTGCAGTTCTATCTAAATCTATCTCACCACCAGATACACGATAGTTTAATCTTTCTCCTATTCTTTTTAATGTTTCTAAAGGTTCTTCTGCTGGTTCTATTTTGTAAGCTTCTTTTAAAGCTTCAGGTCTGTTGTTTTGTATTTTATCTATAAGCTTTAAAGCAACTTCTATAGGCTGTTCAAGTTTTTCAGGTATCCAAGAACCCTTTATAGCTAAATCTTCCTGATATTCAAGGGTTATAATCCCAGGAGTATCAATAAGAAAAACATTATCAGCAAGTTTTACAAGCATTTCTCCTCTGGTCATACCAGGTTTTGGAGATGTAGTAGCAACCTTTTTTCTTTTTAAAGTGTTTATAAGAGAGGATTTTCCAACATTTGGATAACCAAGGACTCCTATTTTTGTTATTTTCCCTTTTTTGGAAAGTTTCTTAATAAGATTTTCCAGCTCTCTCTTTCCAATATTTTTATGGGCAGAAAAAAGAATAACAGGATAATCTTTCTCTATTTCTTTTTTTGCTTTTTTTGCAAACTCTTTTGGGACTAAATCAACTTTGTTCATTATTATATAAAGCTGTTTTCCCATCTCTTTAGTAAGACCTTCTACAACACTGTTTCTTGTCTCATTTGGGACTCTAGCATCTACAACTTCAAAGATAACATTTGCATCTCTTAAAACTTTTTTAGCAATACTTTTTTCTCTGAGCCACTCTCTAGGTTTTTCCATTTTAAAACTCCAATGATTTATAATAGTTTTCCTACCAATCTTTAGAGGCACAGCTTGAAGAAAAAAATCATATCTATTTTAACATCTATATATGTTTTATCTTTTTTCTCAACAGCAGAAGAAAAAAAACTTCCTATTTCTATAGAAGCAGATGTTGTAAAGCGTGAGGAAAACAAAATAATTGCTAAAGGAAATGTTATTGTTAAACATGATAATTTTATTTTAAATGCAG
>JAADDV010000065.1 GCA_013153795.1 Aquificota bacterium
AATCAGAATTTAAAGATTTTTATTCTTGATTTAGATACTGGTGAGCTTATTAGGACAGTAGATAGATTTAATGGTGGTTATGGAGTTGGAGTAGGAGGTCCTATAGCAGAAGCTTTTGGAGGAAGGCTTTTTACTCAAGGACTTGATTATGATGAAGATGGTACAACTGATTATATCATTTTTGGATATGCAAATAAAAATGGAAAAAATTGGGATGGAGGACTTTTATTTGCTGATGTTAGAAGTAAAGACCCATATAGCTGGAATTTTATGAGATATTTTGAAGATACAAGACCTATCATAGCTAAAGTTGAATATATGAAATGTTTTGACAAATGGTATGCATATTTTGGGACAGGAAGATGGTTTTACAAAACTGATGAAAGTGATATAAAACAAAGTAATGTTATATATGGAGTTCATTTAAACTGCGATAAAGTTCAAGGTTGTCATCCAAATTTAAACTTTGCTCACGGTTCAAGAGAGCAATGTTCATCAAATGTAGGAGTTTATTCATGGAAGATTTTGCTCGAAAAAAATCCAGAAGGATATTTTCCAGAAAGAGTTATTACTGACCCATCTGTGACAGATTTTAATGTTATCGCTTTTGTATCTATGGAGCCTTCTGGAGATATATGTGGTTTTGGAGGAAGAACAAGAGTATGGGCATTAAACTGTGCAACAGGTGGAGCCTTAGCTGAAGAATGTCCTCAATATCCTATAGAAAATCCACAAGGAAAAATCTTACTTCAACTTTCAGGGGGAGATATTCAAGATATAACTTTAAAAGAATTTAGAGATAATTCTGCTTTTTCAAGAACATCTCCATGGATGCAAGGAACACCACCACCAGCCCCTCCTCGTATAGTCCCACCGGCTAAAGACGAAAAGTTTTCTGGAGAAATTTTGTTATGGTTAGAAAAATAATAAGATTTCACGATTTATTAACAATTTTTTAAACAAATTTTATTAATTGGAAAGAGTTTAATTATTAAAAAATAGATGGAAATTAAAAACATAAGCATATATTAATTTTAAAAAATAATTAATTCTTGATGGAGATTGAGGATGCTTAGATATATTTATGCCTTTTTGCTCTTTTTTTATGTTTCTTTTGGGCAAGAAATGGTGAAATATTGCAGTGCTCCTCCATTTCTGCAAGAAGGGACATTTTCAAATTTATTTTTAGTTTTAGACTACAGTGGAAGTATGGCTGATTATACTTATCATGAAGGAATTAAAGAGGTTTTTATAACTAAATATAACAAAGATAAAACATATTATGGTTTTTTTATTCCTGATAAAGAATATACTGAAAAATGTAAAAGAGTTTCCCCTAAAAGGGTAGTTTGTTATTACGAAATAGCTGATTCTATTTTTTCTCTTCCTAAATTTAAAGGAAGTTTTTTAAATTTTTTATATATGACCCGTGTTGATATTTTAAGATGGATTTTAACAGGTGGTATTGTTGATGGTGATTATCTCGTCCTTTCTGAAATGCCATATATATGGCAAGATGAAAATCGTCAAAGAAGAATCGAAGTAAGAATAAAACTAGAGGATGCTGCTACTTATGATAAAGCTTCAGGAAAAGTTAAAGGTTTATTACAAGAAATAGAAGAATATGCAAAAAGGCCGAGAGTAGGCTTACTTATTTATGGAGGAGGTAAAGTAGAAGGAGAATTTGCAGAAGCAGAATCTCCTATAATTAAAAGCTGGATATATCCAACTTTTGATTATGAAAAAATTATTAAAGAAATTAATAATATTTCTCCTTCTGGAGGGACTCCTACAGGAGAAGCTTTAGATGAAATTAAAAACTACTTTTCTTTAAAAGAACATATATGGCTAAATCCTTCTGTATCTACAAAAAATACTTATCAACATCCATATAAATTTGATGTAGATAATGATGGAAAAGAAGAATTAGTTTCCTGTACTCGAAATTTTGTTGTTCTTATAACAGATGGAGCTTGGAATGGTCATAAATACTCAATGCAAAGTGGATTAATCTGTGAAAATAATTCAACAAAAATTCGTAATCCTGCTGATATTAGTGTTGGATATGCCTGCGCTATTGACCCTGCAAAACCTGCTTATAAAATGTGGAAAGGAGGAAAAGCTGACCTTGTTAAGAATATTAGAGGAAATCAAAATGCAAGAGTTTATGCTATAGCTGCTTTTTTAGATTCTAGTTATGGACTTAATTCTATTAAAAATACAGCTATATATGGAGGATTTATTGATATAGATAATGATGAAATACCTTGTTTATATACAAATAAGCCAACTCCTTATCCAGAGTGTAATCTTTCAAATAAAGTTTGTGCTGCTATTTTTAGTAAAAATTGTGAAAATTGTGGTTCATTTTTGCCACTTCCACCTCAAACCTGTCCAGAATGGGATAATAATAGAGATGGATTACCTGATACTTATAAAAGAGGAGATAGTCCTCAAGAGTTAAAAAAAGCTATAACAAGTATTTTTGAAAATATACTGAAAAATTTAGCTTCTTCTACATCTGTTTCCGCCTTTTACTCTCGAACAAAAGAAAGTGTAATAGCTACCCAATCTGTTTTTTATCCAGAAAAAAAGTTTGAGGACAAAAATTTAACTTGGTTAGGTTATTTATATAGTTATTGGTTTTTTAACTCACAAAATATCCAAAATTTAAGAGAAGATTCTAATGAAAATAAAATATTAGATTTGCTAGAAGATTCTATTATAGAGTTTTTAGTCGATGATAAAGGATTATTAAAAGTTAATAAATATTCATCTACATATACAGGAGAGAAAAAAGAATACATAGAAACATATACATCTTTAGATGAGATTAAACACTTATGGGAAGCAGGAAAAACTTTATCAGAAAAGAATCCAGAAGATAGAGAGCTTTTTGTTGGTATAGATGGAAAAAATATTCCTTTAAAAGAAATCTCTATTATAAAAGAATATTTAGGAAATCCTGACACTTTTCCAACTTGTTTAGGAGATACAGATGATGAGAAAATATATAATCTAATCAGATATATTAAAGGAGAAGATATAAAAGGATGTAGAAATAGAACATTGCCTAATGGTAATGTTTGGAAATTAAGCGACATTATTTACTCTTCTCCAAAGGTAGTAAATTATCCAGAAAAAGGTTTTGCTGTTGTTTATATAGGTTCAAATGGTGGTATTCTACATGCTTTTAGAGTTGGATATATATCCAAAGAAGATTTAGGGGAGCATCAATTAGCAAAATTATGTAATTCAGAAGGAAACTGTTTTCACGACAAACTAGGAGAAGAGATATGGGGATTTATACCAAAAAACGCTCTGCCTTACCTTAGATACCTTCCTGACCCCGATTACTGCCATATCTACTTTGTTGACCTTACTCCTTTCATCTTCGATTACAAAAAAAGAAAAATACTAATAGGAGGAATGAGACTAGGAG
>JAADDV010000185.1 GCA_013153795.1 Aquificota bacterium
ATGGAAAAAGATTTTTATTTTGTTACAAATTCTTTAAAAAAGCTAAGTTTTCAACAAAAAGAAGAAAAACGAATAAATGTAAAAAATAAAGTTTTAGAAGTTTTATCTTTCTTTAGTCAAAGTATAAAAGATAAAAAGATAACTCTTTCATTAAACGATGCTTTTATTAAAATAGATGAACATGATTTTGAAAATATTTTATTTTCTATTTTTGAAAATATAGCTAAATATTCTCATAAGAAAATACATATTAAGATATGTATGGATAGAGAGTATGTTTATATATTTATCAGAAATGATTTTAAATCTGTATCAAAAGGAAGCGGAATAGGCTTAAAACTAGCAGAATTTCTTGCTTCCCAGTATGGTGGAGAAATAAAAACCAGAGTAAAAAAAGCTTTTTTAACTATAATAATATTTCCTAATTATTCTTCACGATTTATTAACGAAAGGCTTTAAAATTCATAGTAAAATATGAAAAAAATTAGATAAAATTTCGAGACGTTGGGGAAAACAACAAGAATGAAAAATTTTTATCTAATTTTATCTTTCATAATCGTTATAAATTTTTCTTCTTTTTCAGTAGTTTTAGCTTCAAATAAATACTGTGCTATACCACCTTTTTTATCTACAAATGTTCCTCCAAATGTGATGATTATGCTTTCTATAGAAGCTACGATGCAAGGGACAGCTCATCCTTCTATAGAGTGTTTTATAGATGAGACAGAAAATTATCAATGTAAATTAAAAGAGTGTGTATACACAGTAGAAAAAGCAAATTGGATTTATATTTCAAACTGTTATGATAATGAAAAAGATTATTATGGATACTTTGACCCAAAAAAGTGCTACAACTATGACATAACTAGTAAAACATTTATACCTGTTTCTTACGCTAAGAATCATATCTGCACAGGTTTATGGAGTGGAAATTTTTTAAATTGGGCAACGATGACAGCTGTTGATTCTTTTAGAAAGGCCATGACAGGTGGAAATAGAGTTATAGATAAAAAAGAAAAAACAGTATTACTTGGCGCTAGACAAACAATAAAGGTAAGAGTAAAAGAAGGTAAAAATATTATAGATAACTGGAATCTATGGTTTCCAATAAAAAAAATAGAGGTTGCTGAAAATTTTACACCTTATAGTGGGACTGTTTATATAATTAGATATTCAAATGGTTTTGTTGTATGTGAAGACAAAAATAATGATGATTTTCCTGACTGTTTGATAACAGAAATAAAAAAAGATAAAAATCCTGAAAAATGGTTTCCTGTGGTTTTAGAAGATACAGGAGTCTGTGAAGATAATCCTTTTAAGGCATGTAGTTTTGACAATGACTGCTCAGGAAAATGTTTAAATGGGAAAATAGGAGAGTTTATTCTAAAAGTTGAAGTATGTAATAAGAGTGTAGGTTTGGAAGAAAATTGTAATCCTCAAACAAAGAAACCAGAAGGATTATTACAAAAATATGCTGAAAAAATGAGATTTTCTCTTTTTTCTTATGCTTTAAAAAATAATCCTGATTTTGAAAGAGATGGAGGTATTTTAAGAGCAAATATGAAATGGATAGCTCCAAAAATACCTCAAGGTTTAGAATATCACGATAAAAATGGAAAAATAAAGAAATGTAAAAAAGCTGAAGGTTGCAAAAATCCTGAAAGAGAAATAGATGAAAATGGAATTTTTATAAAAAATCCAGATAATACATCTAATGGAAAAAGTGGGATTATTAATTATATAAACAAATTTGGTTATGAAAATGGGTATAAATATTATGACCCAGTAAGTGAAATGTATTATGAAATAATAAGATATTTTAAAAATCTTAGTCCAACTTTTGAATTTTGTAAAGATTTAGGAAAAACAGATGATGGGTTTCCTGTTTATTGTAATCAGTCTAAAAATTTAAAATGGAGAGACCCTATCTTATACCCCTGCCAAAAAAACTTTATTATTGCTATAAATGACCCCTATCCTTGGTTAGATAAAAAACTTCCAGGAACTCAAGCTACAAAAAGAATGAAAGAGGAAGGATATTGTGTTAAGCGTTTAAACAAAGAAAAAAAACCCTGTAAAGATTTTGGAGGGGAAGGAGAATGTATCTATTGTGTAGATGATTTTGGAGAGCCAGAAGATGCAGATACTTCTATAAATGTTAGCCTCTGGACTGATAAAGTTGGAAATATAGAAGGCCTAACTCCTGGAAATATGTGTATTGGTTGTATATATGGTGGAGAATGTGATTGGGAGCCAACGCAAAAATATGTAATTCAATTATCAAAAGCTATTGGCACATGTTATTCACCAAAAAGAGAAAATTCTTATTATTTAGCTGGCTTAGCTTATTATGCTCATGTTACAGACCTTAGAGAAGATATACAAGGTTTACAAAATATTACTACATATATGATAGATACGCAGGAAACAACTGGAAAACAAATTACTGGCTCTTTAAATGTTTTATATCTAGCAAGTAAGTATGGAGGTTTTGTGGATATTAATGAAAATGAAGAGCCAGATTTAAAGGAAGAATGGGACAAAAATAATGATAATATACCTGATACATACTTTCCTGTATCTAATCCATCTGAAATAGAGGATAAATTAAAAGAAGCTTTTAGAAGAATTTTAAAACGAACAGCTTCAGGGACAGCAATTTCTTCTTTTTCTGGTAAAGAAAAAAAAGGTGCTTTGTTAGTTCAGGCTATTTTTTATCCTGAAAAAACTACTGAAAAAGAAAAAGTTTCCTGGATAGGAAATCTTTATAGTTATTGGTTTTTAAATACAAAAACAGCTCAAAATATAAGAGAAGACACAAACGAAAATAAAATTCTAGACAAATTTGAAGACTTGATTATAAAATTCTCTCTTGATAAAGATGGCTCTCTACAGATAAAAAAATATTACGTTAATTCTTTTGGAAGAGAAGACTTTACAGAAGGAGTATATTCATCTTTAGATGAAATTTCTTCCTTATGGAATGTAGGAGAAAAACTAAAAGAAAAAAATCCAAACAATAGAAAAATTTATACTGTTTCAGAAGAAAATAAGCTGGTTTCATTCTCTCTTAAGGAGCTTAATAGTTTTTCTGTTTATTTAGGAAGTGCAGACAGTTTTCCTGAATGTCTTGGGGAAACTTTTTTAGAAAAACAAGAAAATCTTGTTAAATACATACGAGGCATTGATATAGAAGGTTGTAGAAGTAGATATATAAATGGTGGAGTATGGAAACTAGCAGATATAGTTTATTCAACACCAATAGTAGTAAACTATCCAGAGAAAGGATACTCAGTAGTATACACTGGCTCTAATGGTGGTATGCTCCATGCCTTTAAAGCTGGTTATCTAT
>JAADDV010000001.1 GCA_013153795.1 Aquificota bacterium
TTGGAATTGTTCCAGAAACTTTAGTAGAAAACTTTTTAAAAAATATAAAAGAGAAAAATATAAAAAATTTAGTTTTAATTTTGGAAAAATTAGAAAAAGAAGGTTTTGATTTAAATACCTTTTGGAAAGAAATGTTAGAAAAACTCCATACACATTTAATTAATCTTTCTTTAGATGAAAAAGATTCTATCTTTTCAAAAGAAGAAATTAAAGATCTTATTTATATTCAAAGTGTATTTAACAAATCTATATACGAAGCCCGAAGACATTTCCAACCCAAACATATATACCAGCTTGCTGTATTAAAACTTAAATTCTTAAAGGATCTAAGATCCTTAGAAGATATTTTAAAAAATGGTATAAAAATAGCTGATAATCAACGGATATCTGCATCCCCAGAAACAGAGAAAGAAAATAAAGGTTTTGATATTGCAAATGCTATATTAAAAGTAGGAAAAGAAGCAGGTGGTATAGTTGCCTCTGCCTTAAAAAAAGCAAAAATAGAAGAAAGGGAAGATCATTTTTTATTACTGTTAGATGAAAGTATATATAAAATCGTAGAAGCAAAACTAGAAATTATACAAAAGCACTTTCCGAAACCTTTAAAAATAGAAAAAGTAAAATCTACAAATACAAAAACTTCAAAATCCAAGAAAAGAGATGAAAGTGTAGATAAAGTTCTAGAACTTTTCGAAGGAAAAATAATGAGTTATAAGGAGCAAAGCTAAATGGTGGGCCCGGCAGGATTCGAACCTGCGACCTACGGATTAGAAGTCCGTTGCTCTATCCAGCTGAGCTACGGGCCCAAGACAATCTAGACATTAAAAGAAAAGTCGGAGTGGCAGGACTTGAACCTGCGACCCCGTGCTCCCAAGGCACGTGCTCTGCCACCTGAGCTACACTCCGAAGAAAAGTGAATAATAATATAAAAAAATTTCTGTTTTATGTCAACCCTTTTATCGGTATTTAATTAAGAAGATCCTCTATAGATCTTCTTCCACATTCTTTACATAAATATTTTTGCTTTTCTTGATTTAGTAGAAAGTAAAAGTCATTATATAGAAATTATTGAAAACACCATAAAAAATGCAGGTAGATATTTTGTTGTTAAACGATTTTCAGACTGCAAAGCCAAAATTATTTTTTATTTTAATAAATGGAGGGTATAGGTTTTACTGGAAGAAAAAAGGACATTTAATATATCAAAATAATTAAACAAGAATTCATAATTTTTTGATAAAAATACATAATAAAACAATTTTGAATCTGCGTTTATTATTAATTAATAGTCCTATATTTGATAAAACCTTAAGAGATTTATCCAAAACATACCTCAAAAGTTTGTGAGCATTTTAACTGGAAAGAAAGGAATAAAAATACTTGATAACACATTTCCATCTACGAAGGAAAGGGTAGCTGACTTAGTTTTAGAATTAGAGGATAGTTCTATTTTTCATTTGGAGCTACAAACTCAAAACGATAAAAAGCCCTTGAGGATGATTGAATATTATCTGCTGTTAAAACATTTGCCACCTGAAAAAATAGCAAATATTTTAGATGTTTCTGTAGAATTTGTTGAGCAGGTAATAAAGGAAACAAATTCGGAAAAATAACAGAAATAATACTTTTATCAAATGTCTAAAACATACCCATACATTAGAGTACCAACAAACTGTTGACAAAAAAGTTAAAATGCTATATTATATTTATCCTGATTGGGCGGTTAGCTCAGTTGGCCAGAGCACCTCCCTTACAAGGAGGGGGTCAGAGGTTCGAATCCTCTACCGCCCATTTGATACGGAGCCGTAGTTCAGCCTGGCCCAGAACGCTGGCCTGTCACGCCAGAGGTCGCGGGTTCGAATCCCGTCGGCTCCGCCATTAAATTTTCCAAAGAGAACACAATGCAAAAAAAACGAACAAAAAAAGACTATATAGTTCATAATGTAGATGCTTCTTTTGAGGTTCTTTTTCTTCTCGCAAAAAAACCAAATCTCACTTTTGAAGAAATAAGTGAAAATTTTAGCATCTCTAAAAATCAACTTGAAAAAATCCTATCTATTCTAACATATAGAGGTTACGTAGAATACAACAAAAAGAAAAAGAGCTACTCTCTTGGTATAAAAAATTTTGAGCTTGGATATTCATATATATCCCACGTAGAACTTAGAGAACAGGCAAGACCTTACCTTCAGTATCTTGGAGATACCACAAGAGAAAATGTTTATCTTGCTGTTAGAAGTGGATGGGAAATTGTCTATATTGATGCTTATGAGGTTGATAGACCTGTAATGGTAAAATCAAGAGTAGGAAAACTCCTTCCAATGTATGCTTCTGCTTCAGGAAAAGTCCATCTTGCATTTATGGAGGAAAACGAGCTTGAAGAGTTTTTTAAATCTGTTGAATTGAAACCATTTACTGAAAAAACTATAACTGATGAAAAAATTCTTAAAGAACATCTTGAGGCAATTAAAAAAAATGGTTATGCAATCGATGATGAAGAATGGGAAAAAGAAGTAAGATGCTTATCTGTTCCTGTTTATGACTATAGAGGTGAAGTTTCTGCAGCAATAACATTGTCTGCTCCTTCTTTTAGAATTCCTTATGACAAACTAATAGAAATAAAAGATGTTTTTATTGAAAAATCAAAAGAACTATCTGAGAGACTGGGGTATAGTGAAGAATGGAAAATAAGTTAATTGAATACACAAAAAAACTTATAGAAATCCCATCTGTAATTGGAAACGAAAAAGAAATTGCAGATTTTACTCAAAGTTTTTTGGAAAAATTCTACGATAGTGAAAATGTAATAAGACACAACAACTCGCTTATTGCCTTTGATGATTTTGATGAAAGCAAAAAAACTATTGCTTTGATAGGACATCTTGATACTGTTCCTGGGGAGAATGAGTACACAGGGCAGATAAGAGATGGAAAGTTATATGGTCTTGGAGCCAGTGATATGAAAGCTGGACTTGCCGTAATGATGGGTCTTATTGAGTATTTTGCACATAAAGAAAAAGTTTTTAATACCATTTATGTGTTTTATGAAAAAGAAGAAGGTCCTTTTGTAGAAAATGGACTTGAACCACTTTTGAAAAAGTATGATATTATCCAGAAAGCAGATCTTGCGTTTGCTCTTGAACCTACAGACAATAAACTTCAAGTTGGTTGCCTTGGAACGATGCACGCCTCTATTATATTTGAAGGAAAAAGAGCCCATTCTGCAAGACCCTGGCAAGGAGATAATGCCATTCATAAATCTGCTGATTTTTTGAAGAGATTATCTGAATTTGGAATTAAAGAGTATATTTTTGATGGGCAAAATACTC
>JAADDV010000127.1 GCA_013153795.1 Aquificota bacterium
GGAGCTTGAAGCCATGAACCAAATTCTCCTTTCCCACGGTGGTGGTGGTGAAGAAACCCAAAAACTGATAAAAGATTTATTTTTTAAATATTTTTCTAATCCTATTTTAGAAAAGATGGAAGACGCTGCTGTTATAGATATTAAAGGAAAACTAGCCTTTACAACAGATAGTTTTACAGTTTCGCCTATTTTCTTTAAAGGTGGCAATATAGGAAAACTTGCCATCGCGGGGACTGTAAATGACCTTGCTATGATGGGAGCAAAACCAAAATATTTAAGTTGTTCATTTATTATAGAAGAAGGTTTACCTTTTGAAGATTTAGAAAAAATTGTTAAATCAATGGCAGAAGAATTAAAAAAATCAGGAGCAAAGATAATAACTGGAGATACAAAAGTTGTTCCAAAAGGCTCTGCAGACAAAATATTCATAAACACAACAGGAATAGGAGAGATTATCTATGAAGGTATTTCTGCGTCAAATCTGAAAGAAGGAGATGTCATTATAGTTTCAGGAACAATAGGAGACCACGGAGCCTGTATAATGGCACAGAGAGAAGGAATAGAGCTTGAAGGAGAACTTTCTTCTGACTGTGCAACCCTTTGGCCGCTAGTGGAAAATCTTATAGATGCAAACATCACCATAAAAGCAATGAGAGACCCTACAAGAGGAGGACTGGCAGCTGTTTTAAATGAATGGGCAGAGCAGTCAGGTATAGGAATAGAAGTAGAAGAAGAAAAAATCCCCATAAAAGAAGAAGTTCAGGGCATGTGTGAGCTACTTGGACTTGAACCTCTTTCACTGGCAAATGAAGGAAAAGTTATAATAGCTGTTCCTGAAGAAGAAGCACAAAAAGCAGTTGAAGTCCTAAGAAAACATCCTCTTGGAAAAGATGCCCAAATTATAGGAAAAGTAATTTCAGACTATAAAGGTAAAGTTATCTTAAAATCACCTTATGGCTCAAAAAGAGTTCTTGAACCTCCAGCAGGAGAGTTATTACCAAGAATTTGTTAAATAAAGGCGAACTATCTTGAAATTTTTTATTAAAGATGTATAATAAATTTTCCTAAATGGCGGGGTAGCCAAGTGGTAAGGCAGGGGACTGCAAATCCCTTATACGCGGGTTCGATTCCCGCCCCCGCCTTTAAGTTTCTTCTAAAATCTGTGTTTTCTTTATTACAACTGGAGCTATAGGGACATCAGACATACCTTTTACTGTATGAGTTGGAATCCTTGCTATTTTTTCTATAACAGACATGCTTTCTATTACTTTTCCAAAAACTGTATATCCATACATATCAACAGCTTCAGGGTCTCCATAATCAAGTTTGTAGTTATCTGAAAGATTTATATAAAACTGGGACGTTGCACTATCAGGGTCAGATGTTCTTGCCATAGCGATAGTCCCTCTAAGGTTTTTAAGCCCGTTTTGAGCTTCATTTTTTATAGGAGGATATGTAGGAATTTTATAGTTTAGTTTTTCATCAAAGCCGCCAGCTTGAACAACAAAGTTTGGAATAACCCTATGGAAAATAAGACCTTCATAAAAGCCATCTTTTACATATTTCAAAAAGTTTTCTACTGTGATAGGAGCTTTATCTGGATAAAGCTCTATTTTAAAATTTCCAAGATTTGTTTCTATTTCAACAACAGGATTTTTCATTTTCCACCTCCTTTTGTTTTAGCCAATCCTAAAGCACCATAGGCACCACTAAACTCACCTAAGGAGGCAATATCAATAGAAACATCTCTAAAAGGAAGTGGAAAAGCAAGCTTTTTTAGGTCTGCTGTTGCCATTTCAACAACAGCAGGATAATGCTCTGGGATACCTCCTGCAAGGAGCACTTTATCTGGATTAAAAATATGAAGAATATTCATAAGTCCATATGCAAGATATCTAGAAAACTCTTCTAAACTCTCTAAAGCTTCCTTTTTTCCTTCATTTGCATAAAGAATAATTTCTGAGGAAGGAATATGTTTGTCTGTTTTGAAAAAATAAATTCTTTCAAGTCCATAAGAAGAAACATAAGCTTCTAAACACCCTTTTCTTCCACAGTGGCAAAGCCATCCGTTTTTGTCTATTGTCATATGTCCAATTTCCATTGCTGACCCTGAAACCCCTGTAAGAAGATGTCCATTTATAACAGCACCACCACCAAGACCAGTTCCAAGAGTCAGACATATTAAAATCTGTGAATCCTTTCCTGCTCCATAAAGATACTCACCATAAGCTGCCAGTGTTGCATCATTTTCTACATAGACAGAGACACCTAGTTTTTTTTCCAAGGCTTCTTTGATGTTGAAATGCTCTAAAGGCTTTATATTCGGAGAGTTTGTAATAAGTCCTGTTTTTTTATCTATAAGACCAGCTACAGCTACTCCTATAGCTTTTGATTTGTGATTTTCAAAGATTTCAGCAATAACATCTAAAAGAGCTTCTCTATCTCCTTCTTCTACTATATCTTTTACATAAAACTTCCCTTTTTTTATTTGATTGTTTTCATAAACATACTTAATAAATGTTCCGCCTATATCTATTCCTAAAAAAGCCATTATTTTTTCTCTCTTAGCATTTCAGTTAAAATTTTCATCATTTCAGGCATTGCTTTTGGGTCTGTCCCAGTTATAATGTTTCCATCAACTTCAACAGGTTTTCCTGTATATATGGCTCCTGCATTTTCAATATCATCCTTTATAGAGAAAAAACCTGTAACTTTTTTTCCTTTTATGATTTTTGCTGATATTAACGCCCATGGGCCATGACAGATTGCAGCAACAATTTTTCCTTCATTATACATTTTTCTTATAAATTCTAATGTTTCTTTATCTCTTCTAAACCTATCAGGAGCATATCCTCCGGGAATAAAAACACAATCATACATACTTGTGTTATCAGGGTCTACTTTTTTACTAGCATGAAATATCATTCCTTTTTTGCCAACAAACTCACCAATTCGTGGAGCAAGAATATCTACAGCGTATCCTTCTTCTTTAAACCTATACAAGGGATATATAAATTCTACATCTTCAACTAAATCTTCTAAAAGAATAGCTATTCTTTTCATAATTTTTCTCCTAAAAAGAGTTAGTTTTATTTAAATATAAAAGTTCAAGAGGATTGATATATCTACCATAACGTTTTATTTCATAATGAAGATGTACTCCTGTAGCCCTTCCTGTACTTCCAGCTAAACCGATAATATCTCCTGCTTTTACAGGCTTATTTATTCCTACTCTTTTCATTGAAAGATGTGCATATACAGTTTCAAAACCATATTTATGTTTTATTATTACAACCTTTCCATATCCTCTTTTCCAACCAGAGAATATAACTTTGCCATTAGCTGTTGCCCTAATAGGTTGTTTATAATAAGCTTTTATATCTATTCCAGAATGAAAAGCTGCTTTTCCATTAATGGGGTCTCTTCTATATCCAAATTTTGATGTAACAACTCCTTTTAAAGGAAGTCCTATAGGAATATCTGTCATAACTTTTACAAATTTTTTTAAAGATTTTTCAAGAGATTCAAAATATAAATCAGAAATTTTAACTTTTTCTGCAGGAATAAAAATTCCACCTTTTGGTTCAGGTATTTTAATTTCTATACCTTTTCTTTTTAAGATTTTATTAGCTTCTTTTATTTTTTCTTCTACAAAACGAATCTTTTCAATAAGAACAAGTTTTTCCTGTTTGAGTCTTTCTATTTCTTTATCTTTTTCTTTTAATTGATTTTCATAAGTTGTTTTTATTTTTTCAAATTGAGAAAAAGTAAAGATAGAGAAACCTAAAGAAATTAGTGCAATAATTGAAACTATAGCACTATATACTTTACATTTCATTAGCAATTCTCCCTAAGAAGCTTGGCAGCTTCTTTTGCATGATATGTGATTATAATGTCAGCTCCAGCTCGTTTTATAGAAGTAAGTGTTTCCATCATAACTTTCTTTTCGTCTATCCATCCAAGTTTTCCAGCAGCTTTAACCATAGAATACTCACCACTCACATTATAAGCAGCTATTGGAACATTAAAGCTGTGTCTTAAATCGCTTATTATGTCAAGGTAAGCAAGAGCAGGTTTAACCATAACAATATCTGCTCCTTCTTCTATATCTAAAGACACCTCTTTAAGAGCTTCCCTTCTATTTGCTGGATCCATCTGATATGTTCTTCTATCACCAAAAGCTGGAGCAGATTCAGCAGCATCTCTAAAAGGGCCATAATAAGCTGATGCATATTTTGCAGAGTAAGCCATAATGGGAATATCTGTAAAACCTGCTTCATCTAAAGCTTCTCTAATAGCTTTTACAACACCATCCATCATCCCAGAAGGAGCAACCATATCAGCACCAGCCTTTGCATGGGAAACAACTTGTTTTTTTGTGTTTTCCAAAGTTAAATCATTATCAACATCATGTTCACAAAGAACACCACAGTGCCCATGCTCAGTATACTCACAGAAACAAACATCAGTAATCACATAAAGCTGGGGATAATTTTTCTTTATATATCTGATTGCTTTCTGGATAATTCCTTCTTCATTCCATGTATCACTTCCTACAGCATCTTTTTGAGATGGTATACCAAACAGTAAAACAGCAGGAATACCAAGCTTTACAACCTCTTCTAGCTCTTTGTCGATTCTATCTAGAGAATATCTATATATCCCAGGCATAGAAGGAATTTCTATTTCTATATTTTGACCATCTTCAATAAATAAAGGATATATAAAATCATCAATAGAAAGATTTGTTTCTCTAATAAGTCTTCTTATGTTTTCGTTTTTTCTTAGTCTTCTAGGTCTGTGAACAGGAAATGCCATACTATTAAACCTCGTTTTTTATAGATTTATTATACATTTATAAAACTAATAAGAACAATTTTTATTAAGAAAAATTTTTGAAAGTTAATAGAGGCAAAAAGTTTCATATTATAATAATTTATTCTAATATCTTTAAAGGAGGATACCTCATCAATGTATAAAGTTCTCGTAACAGACCATATCTCAGATAAAGGTCTTGAAATTCTTAATAATGACCCTGATATAGATTTAGATTATCAGCCTGAAATCCAATGGGCAGAATTATTAGAAATTATTAAAGATTATGATGCAATAATAACGAGAAGTAGAACTCCTGTAAATGAAGAGCTTTTAGAAAGAGCAGAAAAGCTTAAAGTTGTTGGAAGAGCAGGAGTTGGAGTTGATAATGTAGACTTAGAAGCCTGTTCAAGAAGAGGAATTCTTGTTGTAAACACACCAGGAGCAAATACAATCGGAGCAGCTGAGCTTACAATGGCCCATATGTATGCCATACTTAGAAAACTTCACCTTGCCCATGAATCAATGATGAGAGGCGAATGGAACAGGAAAAAATTCATGGGAGAAGAACTTGATGGAAAGGTTGTAGGAATAGTTGGATTAGGAAATGTAGGTTCACAGGTTGCTATAAGATGCAAAGGCTCTGGTGCTACTGTGATAGCTTATGACCCATACATACCAAGAGAAAAAGGAGATAGATTAGGAGTTGAGCTTGTAGATACACTGGAAGAGCTTATCAAACGCTCAGATATCATAACCCTTCACTGTCCTCTTACTGAAGAGACAAGGGGAATGATTGGTAGAAGAGAGTTTGAAATGATGAAAGATGGTGTTTATTTCGTTAACTGTGCCAGAGGAGGCATAGTTGATGAAGATGCCATGTATGACTTTATGAAAAAAGGAAAATTTGCAGGAATTGGACTTGATGTTTTTTCAAAAGAACCACCAGATGACAAAATAAGAAGAATATTTGAATTTCCAAATATAAGCCTTTCACCTCATATAGGAGCAAATACATTTGAATCCCAAGACAAAGTTGCAATAAAAATAGCCCAGCAGGTGATAGCAGCATTAAAAGGAGAGTTTGTAGAAGCAGCTGTTAATGCACCTTTCACCGTAACAGAAGGATTTGAAAATATAAAAGCATTCCTTTTACTTGCAGAAAGACTTGGAAGTTTTTTAACCCAGTATGCAGGAGGAAACTTTAAAGAACTTACAATAGAAGTAAGAGGAGGTATCTCAGAACATATAAAACCTATTGTTGCTTATGTTTTAAAAGGATTTTTATCCCCTATTCTTGATAGACCTGTAAATATCATAAATGCTCCATTCTTAGCAAAAGAAAGAGGAATAAAGGTTGTTGAATCTGTAAGAGAGGAAACAGAAATATTCAAAGATTTTATAAAAATAATAGCAAAGGAAAATGGAAAAGAGCATGTAGTTGGCGGAACAGCCTTTTATGGAAAAATACCTAAAATAATGCTTGTTGATGGATACTGGATAGATATAGACCCTGAAGGGGTTATTCTTATGTTTGAAAATAAAGATGTTCCTGGTGTTATCGCAAAAATAGGAGAAGTATTAGCAAGACATAATATAAACATTGCAGGATTTAGACTTGGAAGACTTGAAAAAGGAAAAATAGCTCTTGGAGCTTTACAAGTTGATGATAGGATAACAGAACCTGTTTTAGAAGAAATAAATGATATACCTGAAATCCTTAAAGCAAAAGAGATAATCTTATAAAGGAGGCAGAACGTGGCAGAAGAAAAAAAAATAAAACTAGCTATTGCTGGTGTTGGAAACTGTGCCAGTGCTTTAATTCAAGGTATTTACTACTACAAAGAGAAACAGAATATCGAATCTAGTGGTTTGATGCATGAAGATATTGGCGGATACAAACCATGGGATATAGAAGTAGTTGCTGCATGGGATATTGATGAAAGAAAAGTTGGATATGACGTTTCTGAAGCTATTTTTAATCCTCCAAATTGCACAACAGTTTTTCAAAGAGAAGTGCCACGTCTTGGAGTAAAAGTTAGAAAAGGAAAAGTTTTAGACGGCTTCCCTGAACATATGAAAAACTATCCTCCTGACCAGGCATTTGTTGTTTCAGATGCAAGAGAAGATAGTGTTGATACTGTAGCAAAAGTTTTAATGGAAACAGGAGCTGATGTTTTAATAAACTATGTTCCTGTTGGAGCTGAGAAAGCTGCAAGATATTATGCAGAAGCTTGTTTAAAAGCAGGAGTTTCCTTTATAAACTGTATGCCTACGTTTATTGTTTCTGATGATGAATGGGCTAAAAAATTTGAAGCAGAAGGAATTCCCGTTATAGGAGATGATATAAAATCACAGGTTGGAGCAACTATAACCCATAGAGTATTGACTCAGCTTCTTTTAGATAGAGGAGTAAAGCTTGATAGAACATATCAACTTAATGTAGGTGGAAATACAGACTTTTTAAATATGCTTGAAAGAAGTAGATTAAATACAAAGAAAAAATCAAAAACAGAAGCTGTAACATCTCTTATTCCATACGGTATAGACCCTAGAAATGTTCATATTGGACCTTCTGATTATGTTCCATGGCTTAAAGACAAAAAGCTTGCATTTATAAGACTTGAAGGTAGACTTTTTGGAGATGTTCCGATGAACATTGAGCTTAGATTAGAAGTTGAAGACTCACCAAACAGTGCAGGAGTTGCTATAGAAGCAATTAGATGTGCAAAACTAGCAAGAGATAGAGGAGTAGCAGGTCCTTTATATTCTATCTCTGCTTATACAATGAAGCACCCACCTATTCAATATTCTGACTATCAAGCACGACAAATGGTAGAAGAATTTATAGCAGGCTTAAGAGAAAGATAAAATATACTATTTATATTATAATATAAATAATAGTTAAGTAAATTTTGACTAATTGTTTAAAAAAACAAATATTAAAGGAGAGGAGATATGGGGAGAGTGAATCTTTTTACTTCTTTTTTATCTTTATCTTTCTTTTCTTTTCTATCTGCAGCTCCTCTTTTTGATGGAGAAATATCTGTCGGTTATATTAAACAATCTCCTTCTGGATGGGTGCAGTATAAAGGAGATAAAGTAGATATTGAAAATGACTTACAGATAGAAGATGAAGATTCATTTTTTTTAAAAGCCAAATTAAAACATCCTGTGCCATTTCTTCCTAATCTTTATCTTATGTTTACGAAAATGAGTTTTAATGGAGATGGGACTGTAAAAAGAAGTTATACTTTCGGAAATATAACTATTGATATTAACGATAGAATTATTACAGATTTAAAGCTTGACCATTATGATATTGGTTTGTTTTACAGTTTGCCTTTTCTAAACACTTTGTCTTTAGGGAAAGTATCTGCAGAAGCAGGTCTTTATTTAAGAATAATTGATTTTAAAGCCAGAGTAGAAAATAAAACTAGAAACACTGTAGATGAAACTTCCTCTACAATTCCTATACCTCTTTTATATTTAGGAATTTTTATAACACCTTTTGAAAAAATTGCTTTAAATGCAGAAGGAAAAGCTATTGTCTATGATGGAAATTATTATTATGACCTTCAGGGGGAAGTTAGGTTTTACCCTCTTAGTTTTGGTTTAGGAAATGCTTTTGTCTCAGCTGGTTATAAATATGAAAAACTTAAACTTGATGATATTGATGATACTTCTGCAGATATAGAAATAACGCAGCCTTTTATTTCAGCAGGTTTTTCTTTTTAAAAATTTAAAAGCCCTCTTTTAAAGAGGGCTTTATTTTTATGTAGTTTGATATTTTATTTTTTCTACAAAAGAAAGGTCTAATTTCTTCAAATCTTCATCTACTTTGTCTATTTTAACTTTGATTTTATCTCCAAGTCGAAAGATACTTCCATCTTCTTGATTTATAAGCCTTTGATTTTCCTCATCATATTTATAATAACCTGGAAGAGTAGAAATATGAATAAGTCCTTCTATTATATATCTCTCTATTTCTACAAATAGTCCAAAAGAAACAACACCTGTAATAATACCTTCAAATTCTTCCCCTATATGACTTGATAAAATTCTAAGTTTTAAAATTTCTAAAGCATCTCTTTCAGCATTATCTGCAACTCTTTCCATTTTAGAACATTGTTCAGCTATAACAGATAATTTTTCTGGAAGTGTTTGCAAGTCTTTTTTAGTAAATTTATTTTTTATAGCTTTTTTTAGCATTCTATGAACATTTATATCTGCATATCTTCTTATTGGAGAAGTAAAATGAGTATAGCATTCAGAAGCTAAGCCAAAATGACCAATATTTTCTGTAGTATATTTTGCTTGCTTCATAGTTCTTAAAGCCATAAATCTAACTAAAGTTTCTTCTGGGGTTCCTGCTACTTTTTCTAAAAGAGACTGAATAAATTTTGGTGTTATTTTTTCTGGATAAGAAACTTCATATCCTAAACCTGCAACTAAGTCTACAAATTTTATAACTTTGTCTAAATCTGGTTCTTCATGAGTTCGATATATAAATGGATAATTATGTTTTTCCATATGTTTTGCTACAGTTTCATTTGCAATAATCATAAACTCTTCTATTATTCTATGAGCTAAATGTCTTTCATAAGGGACAACATCATAAGGGTCTCCTGTTTCAGTAAATAAAATTTTACTTTCTGGCATATCAAAGTCTATACTTCCTCTCTTTTCTTTAGCTTTCATTAAAATTTCTGCAAGCTCTTTCATGTATCTTAAAGAAGGCACAAGGTCTGAGTACTTTTCTTCTAAGGCTGGGTCTCCTACAATAAGTCTTAAAGCTTCATCATATGTAAGTTTTGCTTTACTTACAATTACACTTTCGTAAATATCGTAATCAACAACTTTTCCCTGCCTATTTATAAGCATTTCACAAGTAAAGGCATATTTTTTTTCATTTGGTCTTAAACTACAAAGCTGGGTAGCTATTCTTTCAGGAAGCATATGAAGAGCATATTCTGGAAGATAGTATGTATTTCCTCTTTCAAAAGCTTCTTTATCAATAGCAGACCCTTCTTTCACGTAGTAAGAAACATCAGCAATATGGACATAAAGTCTATAAAGATTTCCTTCTTTCTCAATAGCTACAGCATCGTCATGGTCTCTAGCACTTTCAGGGTCTATTGTAAAACACAGTTGCTCTGTTAAATCTCTTCTATTTTTAGTTTTTCTTACAATAGGAGAAAGTTTTTCTGCTTCTTTAATAGCTTCCTCAGAATGTTTTGTAGGAAGATTATATTTTCTTGCAATTATCTCAGCTACTGTTCTTGTGTTTTTGGTTTTTCCTAAAACTTCAATAACTTTTCCCTTAGCCCTTTTTCTTGGAGCAGGATATTCCGTTATTTCAACAACAACATATGTCCCTGGCTCAAGTTTAAATTTTTTAACTTCTTTTTTTGATATATAAACTTTGTGAGGTATTACTGTATCTGCTAAAAGAATGTAATGACCTGTTTTATCCTTGAAATATCGGCCTACTGCTGTTTTTATAGCTCTTTGTAAAACTTTAACAACTTTTGCTTCGTCTTTTTTCTTTCTTTTTATAACTTTTACTAGGACTATGTCTCCATCAAAAAGATATTTCATTTCAGGAGGAGGGATAAAAAGGTCTTCTACTTCGTCTCCTATAATAAGAAATCCATATCCACTAGGGTGAGCTTCAACCTGTCCTTGAATAAGGGCTTCTTCTTCCTGCCATTCTGTAAGGAAATATTTTCCTTTTTCATACTTTATAATTTTCTTTTTTTGAAGTTTTTTGAGGATTTTTTTTAGTTTCTTTTTTTCATCCTTAGGAATTCCTAGTTTTTTTCTTAACATTTTAAAATAAGTAGGTTTTCCTCTGTGTTTAAGAAACGTTATAACATCCTTCTCCGTTATCTCCATACATTCCCCTTTAAGTTTTTTACATATTAATTAGATTAGACATACATATTTTGATTTTCAATCTAAAACAGAAGCTAATATATTTATTGCTTCATCTATTTCAACTTTTTTTATTATCAGTGGAGGAACAAATCTAAGAGTATTTTCTCCAGCTGTTCCTATAACTAAACCTTTTTCTAAAGATTTATTTGCTATATCTGAAGCTTTTATTTCTTCTGGTAGTGGACAGCCAATCATTAGACCTTTTCCTCGCGGTTTTAAACCTAAACTTTTTAGTTTTTCTTTTAAATATTCACCTTTTTCTAAAACTTCTTCTAAAAAGCCTTCTTTTAATATTTCTTCTAAAACAACTTTTGCTGACACAGTTGCAAGATAATTTCCTCCAAATGTTGAACCATGAGTTCCTGGAATAAAAGATTTTGCAATTTCTTCTTTGGCTATAACAGCTCCAACAGGAACACCACCACCAAGCCCTTTTGCTGATGTTATTATATCTGGCTCAATACCAAAATGTTGATAAGCAAAAAACTTTCCTGTTCTTCCTATTCCTGTTTGAACTTCATCTACAAGAAAAAGAATTTCTTTTTCTTTTGCAATACTAAAAAGCTCTTGTAAAAAATCTTTTTTAACTGGTTTTACGCCACCTTCTCCCTGAATAACTTCTATCATTATAGCAGCAGTTTTTTCTGTTATCTGGGATTTTATACTTTCTATATCATTTATTTTTGCATATTTAAATCCTTCTGGAAGAGGCTCAAAACCTTCCTGATATTTAGGCTGTGCTGTTGCTTTTACTGTAGCTAAAGTCCTTCCATGAAATCCCCCTTCAAAGGTTATTATTTCATACCTATTTTCTCCTTTATCATAAAAATATCTACGGGCAAGCTTTATAGCTGCTTCATTTGCTTCAGCACCACTATTGCAGAAGAAAACCTTATCTCCTGAAGAATTTTCAACAAGAATTTTTGCAACTTCTATTTGAGGCTGTATATAAAAAAGATTTGAAACATGAATAATTTTTTGTGCTTGCTCACAAATTGCTTTTGTGAGTTTTGGATGATTATATCCAAGAGTATTTACAGCAATACCTGCTAGCATATCAATATATTTTTTTCCTGCTTCATCATATAGATAAACTCCCTCACCTTTTACAAAAGAAACAGGATATCTAGCATAGTTTCCAATAAGATATGTATTTCCTTCTTCAACAAAACCTTTTTCCATTCCTTTACCTCTTTAAATTCACGCTAAATTCATAAATGATTATTTTAATACAGTCTTTAAATAAAAAGGGATTGAGGAAAATGAAAATATTTATAACTGGGGCTACTGGTTTTGTAGGTAGATATTTAGTAGGAGATTTAAAAGAAAAAAATGAGCTTATTATTCCTGTCAGAAATGTAAAAAAAGCTGAAGCTATACTTGGGACATACCCTACAATAAAGTATATAAAATTTAATGAAAACTTATACTCTTTAGTAAAAGAGACAAAACCTGATGTTATTATAAATCTACTAGGAATTCTTACAGAAAATAAAGAAAATACTTATGAAAAAGTCCATGTTGAGTATACAAAACAGCTTGTAAATGGAGCAATGGAAGTTGGTTTTATAAAATTTTTACAGATGTCAGCTTTAGGAGCAGATAAAAACTCAAAAAGCAGATATGCAAAAACAAAAGCTATTGCTGAAGAATATGTAATAAACTCTGGGCTAAACTATATTATTTACAGACCTTCTATTATTTTAGGAAGAGAACAAAAACTTTTCAGTGATTTAAAAAAATTTTCTAAAATAGCTCCTTTTTTCTTAGCACCTAAAGGAAAAGTCCAACCTGTTCATATTTTAGATGTAAAAGATGCTTTTATAAAAGGTTTAGATAAAGATTTAAAAAATAAAATTTATGAACTGTGTGGTCCTAAAATAATTTCCTATAAAGAGCTTTTTAAGTTTGCTTTAAAAACAGTAGGTATAAAAAAACCTGTTATCGAAGTGCCTGTATCTGTTTTTTATATTTTACAGCCTTTTTTCTCTCTTTTTCCTGAACCTCCTATTACTAAAGACCAGCTATATCTTTTAGAAAAAGACAATGTATGTCTTAAAGGAAATGGAGGTATAAAAGAGCTTTTAGGTGTATATAGAGACCCATTTAGGATTTTTAATTAAAAAAGGACGGTATCTGACGATACCGCCAGAAATAGGAGGTTAGGAGGGCCATGAGAGGAAACACAGCAAAACTTTTCCTGAGGAAAAGTAAATATATGCAAAAACTTAAAAATTTCAACACTTTATATCTAAATGTCTTGAAATGTTTTAAACAAAATATATCCAAATATTCCACCGAGAATAAGAGCTATTATTGATAATATCAAATATATGTATCTATTAAACTCTTTCTGTGCTTTTTCTATCAATATTTGATTTTCTTTAATTATCATATCTATTAGCTTTTCTCTTGGGAAAAGAGTTTTAGTTTCTCCTGTCTCAAGATTATGTTCGGCAATTTTTATAAAGCTTTTTCTATGAGAAAAAAACATAAATATATGGAGAATATCTCCATGAACTTCAGCTCTTATTTGGTAAAGGTCTAAAAATTTTTTTATAATTTCTGAATTTTCAGCACCAATTATTTCCTTAATAATTTCAAGGATTTTTTCATCAAGGCTGTTAGCTCTTAACAGGTGCTTTACCGATTTCATTTTTAAAAAACCTCAAATTTTTTGTATCACACCCCCTAACTTTTTTCTTTTTTTATCTACAAAATCCTTTATTTCTTTCCAGCTTCTTGTGTTTAGAATATGTTTCTTTTCTGCCCAACCTCTTCTAGCTTGTGAAACTCCAAGTTCCATATATGCAAAATTACTTAAATTATGACTATCAGTAGATATAACTAACATTGCTCCTTCTTCTACAGCTTTCTTTATCCAAATATCATTTATATCAAGTCTTCTAGGTTGAGCATTAATTTCTAAGGCTGTTCCTGTCTCTTTTGCCATTTTTATAACAGCATCCATATCAACAGGATAAGGCTCTCTTATTCCAATAAGCCTTCCAGTAGGATGTCCTATCACATTCACATAAGGATTTTCCATAGCTTTTAAAATTCTATCTGTATTATCCCTATTAAAATGACTATGCACTGAAGCTACAACCCAATCTAATTTTGCTAAAATCTCATCAGGAAAATCTAAAGACCCATCAAGAAGAATATCAACTTCCGTTCCAATTTTTATAAAATCCCATCCCATCATTTTGTTTAAAGTTCTGATTTCTTCTATTTCTCTTATAATTCTTTCTTCATCAAGACCATGGGCTACTCTTTGAGATTTAGAATGGTCTGTTATAACGATATATTCATATCTGTAATTATTTTTAACAAAATCAGCTATATCTTTTATACTGTTTACACCATCTGACCATGTTGAATGAATATGCATATCTCCTTTAATATCTTTAAGCTCAACAAGTTTTGGTAGATTATGTTTTAAAGCAGCTTCAATCTCTCCTCTATCTTCTCTAAGTTCAGGTGGTATCCAGTCCATACCAACAGCTTTATATACACTCTCTTCTGTTTCTCCTGCTATTTTCTCTCCAGTATCAACTTTGTAAACTCCATATTCATTTATCTTTAAACCTTTTTCTTTAGCTATTTCTCTTAAATGAACATTGTGTTCTTTTGAACCTGTAAAATATTGAAGAGCTGCACCCCATTCTTCCTGATTGAAAATACGTAAATCTACTTGTCTTTTCTTCCCATCAAATTTCATTATTACAGAAGATTTTTTAGGCCCTTTTACTAAAATCTCAACCACTTCTGGTAAAGAGGTAAAATAATCCATTATCTTCATTCTGTCCTTTTCTTCTGAAATAACAAGAATATCTAAATCTCCAATTGTTTCTTTTCTTCTTCTAACACTACCTACAGTTTCTATATCTTTAATCTCTTTTAAAGCTTTTTTTAGCTTATTTGTAATATATCTGGAAATCTGTAAAGCTTCCCAAAGTAAAATTCTTCTTTGGGAAAGTTCATACATTTGAAGACCTTTTAACATATTTTCAACTTTTTTAGGTCCAAAACCTGAAAGTTTTTCAACTTTTCCTTCTTCTAAAGCTTTTATAAGCTCTTCTTTTGTTTTAATACCTAATTCTTCATAAATTCTTCTTAGTGTTTTGGGACCAAAGCCAGGAAGACCCATAAGCTCTATAAAATCTTCAGGAACTTGTTTTTTTAACTCTTCATATTTTTGTATTTTTCCTGTATTTACATACTCTTGTATTTTAGAAGCAATGCCACTTCCTATTCCTTTTATTTCATGTAGTTTGTTAGCAAGTATGTAATTTCGAATATCATCAGGTAAATCTTCTATAATATTGGCTGCCCTTTGGTAAGCTAAAGCCCTAAACCTGTCATCTAAAAATTCATAAATAGCCCCTGTTTTTTTAAGAATTTTTGCCAGGTCTTTGTTTATGTTATACATATCTATAAACTCCTTTATAAAAGTTTTATTAAATTTTTTGCTATATCAAATAATAAAAGTTTATTGAAATTTTGGCTACTTTTTAAATAGTTAATAATTAAAATTTTAATAAAAAGATATTCCATTTCTACGATAACAATCTTATATTTATTAAAAA
>JAADDV010000164.1 GCA_013153795.1 Aquificota bacterium
AAAAACAAATTTTTTCTCATTTATATAATCTAAAACCTCATTTGTTAATAAATCAGGCATTATAGGGACAAATAATCTGTGTCTACCAAAAAGTTTATCAAATCTAAGATTAGCTAAAATTCGTGCAAACTCGTTTGATGTTAAAGGTTTATCTTCTTTATCTTTTAAAAGAAGTTTATAAGCAAAAACCTTTTTGTTCTTATCAAGAATTGGTGTTTTTGATAGAAAAAACTCTCCCTTTATTTTCATAGATACCTCTACTGTGATAGTTTTATTCTTTTTATTTTTGTTTCATTTCCTTCTTTTTCAACAAAAAAAGCCTGAAAAAGAAGTTCTCCCTTTGCAACTTCATATTTAACAGGCATACCTGTTAAGAACTTTTTTATCGGCTCTTCTATTTTCATTCCTATAACAGAGTATTTTGGACCTGTTAGTCCTACATCTGTTATATAAGCTGTTCCTTTTGGAAGAATGATTTCATCAGCTGTTGCTACATGAGAATGGGTTCCAAAAACAATATCTGCCCTTCCATCTACATAAAAACCAAAAGCTGTTTTTTCAGAAGTAGCTTCTCCATGAAAGTCTACTATAATATAATCAACTGCCTCATGAATCTTTTCATAAATCTCATCAAACTTTCTAAATGGACAGTCTAAAGGAATACCCATAAAAGCTCTACCCATAAGATTTATAACAGCTATTTTTTTTCCGTTTTTTGTATATATACCGTAGCCTCTACCTAAAGCCTGTGGTGGGTAGTTTGCAGGTCTTAAAAGTTTTTCTTCTTCATCTATAAACTGAACTATCTCTTTTTTATCAAAAATATGGTTTCCAGAAGTTATTACATCTATTCCAAGTTCTACAAGTTCATTAAAGACTTTTTTTGTTAAGCCGAATCCTCCTGCTGCATTTTCTCCATTTGCAATAACAAAGTCAACTTTTTCCTCTTTTACAACAGTAGGGAGAAACTCTTTTAAAGCGTTTCTCCCTGTTCTCCCAATAACATCACCTATACAGAGAAATCTCATTTAATCTCCTTAAAACTTAATTGGCTCGTTTGTAACTCTTTCTCCGTGGATTATCTCATCAAGGCCTTGAAGTTCTTCATCTGGAGAAACTCTTAATCCAACTATGGCTTTTACTATAAGGAAAATAATAGCTGTTGCTATAATTGTATAAACTCCTACTGCAACAAGACCTACTATTTGAGGATAGAAAAGCTCTGTTCCTCCATAGAAAAGACCTTTTACTCCCGCAATTTCAGGTTTTGCAAAAAATGCAGTCATTAAAGCTCCAAGCATACCGCCTACACCGTGAACTCCAAATACATCTAAAGAATCGTCATATTTAAATTTATTTTTAACATAAACAACAGCTATAAAACATACTATACCACCAAGAAAACCAATGATAATAGATGCCCCTAAATCAACAAATCCAGAAGCAGGAGTTATTGTTGCAAGGCCAGCAATTATACCAGTAAACAGCCCTAAAGATGTAGGTTTTTTAAACAAAATCCACTCTGCAAACATCCATGTTAAACCACCTGTTAAAGCTGCTAAAGTTGTTCCAAATGCTGCAGAAACAGCTGTTTCATTAATCCCTAAAGCAGACCCTCCATTAAATCCAAACCATCCAAACCATAAAAGACCTGTTCCTATAGCAACAAGAGCAAGATTTGAAGGAAGCATGACCATTTCTCTTCTTCTTCCTAAAATAAGAGCTCCAACTAATGCTCCAAGTCCAGATGTTTCATGAACTACAAGACCACCTGCAAAATCCAGTGTTCCTATATTAGAAAGCCAGCCACCACCCCATATCCAGTGGGCAACTGGAAAGTAAACAACTGTAGCCCAGAGAATAGATACCAGTATCCAGGCTGTAAACTTCATTCTTTCAATAAATGCACCTACCATTAATGCAACTGTAATAGCTGCAAATGTCATCTGGAAAAATATAAAAAGATAGTGATATAGGTTATCTGCAGATGGGGCAGGGTCTTTAAAAGAAATTCCTGATAGAAAAGCATATTTTAGATTTCCTATAAATCCTCCTATATCAGGGCCAAAAGTAAGGGAATAACCATAAAAAATCCATAAAAGACTTACTATACCAAAAGTAACAAAAACCATCATAATAGTGTTTAAGATATTCTTAGTTCTTGTTAGACCTCCATAAAAAACAGAAAGTCCCGGTATAGACATAAGAAAAACTAAAGCAGTGGATACCAAAATCCACACATTGTCAGGTAGGTTGATATTGCCCATTTCCTAAACCTCCAAATATCTATTATTCGTAGTATTCTGCTCCACCATGTTTTGTTTCCCAGACAACTACCTTTTCTAAGGTTGGATATTTTTCTTTTACTTTGTCATAAAGCCATTTCGCTACATTTTCAGCACTTGGAGAAAAATCAAAAATGTCGTTCAGACATGTATAATCAGGAAGTATTTCATTTAAAAAGTTTTGAATTTCTATAAAATCAAATCCCATTCCACCTTTATCAAGTTTTTCTGCCTTTATAAAAAGCTCAACTTCCCATGTATGGCCATGAAGTGGTTCAGGCTTTCCATGGTAATCAGTAAGAAAATGAGCTGCTTGAAACTCTTTTCTAACTCTTACTATATAAGGCATTCTACTCTCCCTTTATTTTCTTTTCTAAAACATCAATAAGGTCATCTATATTTTCAAATATCTCTTGTTCTCCTGTTTCCATATCTTTAAGCTCTGGTTTTTCAGAAATGAAAATTACATATGCAGCATTTAGTTTATTTGCAAGTTTCATTTTTGATTTCATACTTCCTTCTTTTAAAAGAAGCTCTGTTTTTATTCCTTTTTTCCTTAGTTTGTCAGCTGTTTCTATAGCAGGAACATTAAAATCAGATATAACAGGTATTATTCCAACTAAAGGTTCATCTTCTGGCAGATTTTCAACTAATATCATAAGTCTTTCAACGCCAGCAGCAAAACCTAAAGCCGGCGTTTTAGGACCTCCAAGCTGCTCAACAAGATTGTCGTATCTTCCTCCTGCGGCAACAGTTCCTTGAGCTCCTATTTTATCTGTAATAAATTCAAAAACTGTGTCTGTATAGTAATCAAGTCCTCTAACAAGTCTAGGATTTTCCACAAAATCTATATTCATTGCCTTTAGATACTCTTTGAGTTTTTCATACCTTTGAAGGCTTTCTTCTGAAAGAAAGTCCAGTAAAACTGGAGCATCTTTTGTTATATCCTTGCATGTTTCTACTTTACAGTCTAAAACCCTTAAAGGATTTCTTTCTATTCTTTTTTGACAGTCTTCACAAAGCTCATTTTTATGTTCT
>JAADDV010000007.1 GCA_013153795.1 Aquificota bacterium
AACATGGATATCTTCTTTTTTGCCAACAGTATCATATAACTTTTCATATACTAAAAATAGACACACAGACCCTGATTCTTTTTCAAGAAGCCATAGCTTAAATGTCTTTTGGAATATCTATGATAGTGGAGCAAGCATTTTCAATAAAAAAATACTTAAATATAACTATTTTTCTTCAAAAGAAAGCTTTAAAGAAAACATATTAGATATATTCTTTGATGTTAAATATGCTTATATAAAATGTGCAGCTTCAAAAGAAATTGTTAAATTTAGAAAAACCCAGCTTAAAGCTGCTAAACTAAATCTTGATGTTGCAAAAAGAAAAAAAGAACTAGGTTTAGTAAAAAAATCAGACGTCTTACAAGCCCAAGTAAGATATGAAAATGCAAAATATGCTTTAGAACAAGCAAAAAACCAATATAAAAAGAATTTAGCCGAATTAAATAGTTGGTTAGGTTATCCTTTAGATAATGAAACTGAAATAAACATAGATGATTTTTTCTTTTATGCAGATGATATAATTCCTCCTTTTCAAGAAATAGAAAAGATAGCTTTTGAAAAAAGACCGTTATTAAAACAGTATGAAAGTTTATTAAAAGTTTCAAAATATACAGTAAAAAAATCTTTAGCTTCTTTTACTCCTTCTATTTCTTTTTCATTTTCGCGAACAAAATTTTTTAATTCTTTATACTGGAAAAATCAGTATACAAACACATACAGAATATCTTTAAACTGGAATATTTTTACAGGTTTTCAAAGATATTATACTTATTTATCTGCAAAGGAAAATGAAAAAGGTAGTAAATTTTCTCTTTTAGAAGCAAAAAGAACACTAAAACTTCGTCTTTATAAAACATATACAGACTTAAAAACAGCGATAGCAAGACTAAAAGTAGCAAAATCTCTTTTAGAGGAAGCAAATCTAAACTACAAACAGGCTTTAGGAGAATACAAAGTAGGAACAGGAGATATCCTCTCTCTTATAAGAGCAGAAGAATCGTTAGCATCAGCCCATGAGACATATATAAACTCCCTCCTTGATATAGCTATATCTAAGATAACTTTAGAAAGACAGATGGGAATCAAAAGCATAAGAGAAGTTATGAAACTGTCTACCTCAAAATAAAACTGGAGGTTTACATGAAAAAAATTTTTATTCCTCTGTTTATTTTATTTTTTTTAGCAGGAGGATTTTTTGTATATAAAAAGTTTTTTACTAAAAAAGAAGAAATAAAAGTTTTAAAAACAGCTCAAGTAATAAGAGGAAAAATCCAAGACATTATCAATGCTACAGCGATAGTTAAAACCCAGGTAAATGCCTATGTAAAGGTTGGAGCAAGAGCAACAGGGACTATTCAGGAGATGAATGTAGATATAGGAGACCATGTTAAAAAAGGAGAATTAATAGCAGTAATAGACCAAAGGGAAATTTTAAAAGATATCCAAAAGGCAGAAGCAGATTATAAAAAATCTATAGCAAAATTAGAAAACATAAAAAAAGTATATCCAGTAAAAATAAAAGAAGCTAAGAAAAAGCTAAAATCTGCCCAAGCTGCTTATGAATATGCAAAATGGAAGTTTGAAAGGGAAGAAAAACTACTAAAAGAAGAATTTACAACAAAAGAAAACTATGAAATAGCAAAAAGAGAGCTTGAAAAGAAAAAAGCAGAGCTTGAAGTAGCAAAGGCAGAGTTAGAAAGACTGAAAAAAGAATACAAAACTCTGTTGGCAGAAACAAAACAGCAAGTAAAATACGCAAAAGAAAACCTTGAAAAACAAAAAGTCAGACTCTCCTACACCCTTATATATTCACCGATAGACGGTATTGTTTCAAAAATTGCAGCAAGGAAAGGAGAAACAGTAGTAGCAGGTCTTCAAGTTGCAAACCTTATCACAATACTAGACCCTACAAAACTAGAGGTTAGAATATATACAGATGAAACAGATATAGGAAAAGTAAAACCCGGTCAAAAAGTTATCTACTTTGTAGATGCATATCCAGACAAAAAATTTGAAGGGGTTATATCAAGTATATATCCAGAGCCAGTAGTAAAACAAAACATTGTTTATTATATGTCGATAGTAAAGGTTAAACCTGAATACACAAAATATCTAAGACCAGAAATGACTGTTTACGCAAAAATCATAACAGGAGAAAAAGACAATGCCCTTCTTATCCCAAACGAAGCTCTGAAATATGAAAAAGGAAAACAGTATGTTTACAAAATAGTAAATGGGAAACCAGTAAAAACATATATAAAAACAGGATGGATGGATGAAAAATACACGGAAGTTTTAGAAGGGTTAAAAGAAGGAGACATCATAGCAGTAAAACTGATACTACCAAAGAGAACAAAAGAGCTTAGATAATGGAAGAGCTTATAAGACTAGAAAATATAAAAAAAGTTTATGAACATTTTGGAATAAAAACAGAAGTTTTAAAAGGAATAACTCTTTCTATAAAAAAAGGAGAATTTGTTGCTATAGTAGGAGCAAGTGGTAGTGGGAAAACAACTCTTATGAATATAATAGGATGTTTAGATACCCCTACAGAAGGGAAATATTATCTAGAAGGAAAAGATATTTCTCAGCTTGATGATGACAGCCTCTCAGAGATAAGAAATCAGTATATAGGCTTTGTTTTTCAAAATTTTTATCTTATTCCATATCTTACAGCTTTAGAAAATGTTTTAGTCCCAACGATATACTCAAAAAAACCACCAAAAAACCCTGAAGAAAAAGCAAAAAAACTTTTAGAAAAAGTAAGACTTGGAGAAAGAATTCACTACAAACCTAACCAGCTTTCGGGGGGACAGCAGCAAAGAGTAGCTATTGCAAGAGCATTAATAAATAATCCTCAGCTTATCTTAGCAGATGAGCCAACAGGGGCATTAGATAGCAAAACAGCAAAAGAGATAATGAATATATTTAAATCTCTCCATAAAGAAGGAAAAACTATAATTATTGTAACCCACGACCCAAACATAGCTAGTCAAGCTGAAAGAATTATAAAAATAGAAGATGGAAGAATTATAGTTTAAAAATTATTAAAAATGGAATAAAGATTTTAAAGATTCCAAAATTTGAACAGCCATAAGCATAGCCAATAAAATAACTGCTATAGCTATTATATTCTTCATGTCTTCTTCTTTTATTTTCGTTTTGTTTCAATTCCTTATAGGCACTCTAAAAACGCTCCAAACCCATTTGACTTCAAAAACTTGCCACATACACCAGGTTTCAATTCCTTATAGGCACTCTAAAAACCACACATAAAACCCCATTCACACCTGTTATTTCCACAGTTTCAATT
>JAADDV010000061.1 GCA_013153795.1 Aquificota bacterium
TTTTATCATAAATGGTGAGCCGCCTGGGGGTCGAACCCAGGACCACCGGTTTAAAAGACCGGTGCTCTACCGACTGAGCTAGCGGCTCATCCAAAAGCGGATAAATATTATATGCATCTTTCTTATTTCTGTCAACAGAAAAATGGTATATTAAAAGTAATACTTTTCTAACAAAAGGAGGCTTTATGAAAGATAAACTTATAGAGATGTTTCAGCTTCAAGAAGATTTAAATAGAAGAATAAATGAAAATTGGAGAGAAATAAGGTCTCATGAAGATTTTGCTAGAGCAACATGGATAGAGTGTGCAGAGCTTGTAGATAGTCTTCCATGGAAATGGTGGAAAAAGCAAGAAGCAGATTTAAATAATGTAAAAATAGAAATTATAGATATATGGCATTTTATTATGTCTTATATATTACTAGATTATCCAGATATAGGAGAAGCTATAGAAAGTGAAGAAATTCAATATTTTTTAAAAGCTTTAAAGGAAGACTTTCATAATATTAATATAGATGGCCAATATATAAATCATTATCTTGGAGAAACTGATTATTATAAAAAGCTTATTTTTCTTACAGAAAGAGTAGCAGAAGGCTTCCTTAAACAAAATATTAAAGAAGGTATATTTTTCTTTGGTTTATTAGTAAAAAATACTTTATCTTTTGATGAACTTTATTTGCTTTATATAGGAAAAAACATCTTAAATCATATAAGGCAAGAAAAAGGTTATAACGAAGGTCAATATAAAAAAATTTTTGACGGAATAGAAGATAATTATTATCTTTTTCAAATAGTAAAAAATGTTAACAGTAGAGAAAACTTAGAAAAAGAGATAAGAAAAACTTTTGATATATTAAATACTTAAAAGGAGGTGTAGAATGGATCCATACGGCATGCTTATTAGCCAGCTTTTCTGGTTAATTTTCTTACTTCTTCTTATTACTCCTATGATTCAAGCCAGAACTTTAGAATGGAGTAGAGAAAGGTTAATTAAAGCTATTGAGGAGAAGAGGAAGTCTCGTGTTATCACAATGATTCACAGACAGGAAACTCGTTCTTTTCTTGGCTTTTTTATGATGAGATTCATAACTATCGAAGATTCAGAACAGGTTCTAAGAGCTATCAGAATGACTCCTAAAGATATGCCTATTGATTTTATTATTCATACGCCTGGAGGAATAGCTTTAGCAGCAACCCAAATAGCAAATGCTTTAGCAGACCATGAAGCTGAAGTAAGAGTTATAGTTCCTCACTATGCAATGTCTGGAGGAACTCTAATAGCTTTGGCAGCAGATAAAATAATAATGGATGAACATGCTGTTTTAGGACCTGTTGACCCTCAACTTGGACAAGAACCTGCAGCTTCTATAGTTAAAGTAAAACAATTTAAAGAACCAAAAGATATAGAAGACCAAACATTAATAAAAATAGATATAAGTGAAAAAGCTTTAAAGCAAATGTATGATTATGTAAAAAATCTCCTTATAAAGAAAGGATTTGATGAAGAAAAAGCTGCAAAAATCTCAGAAGAGTTATCTCAAGGGAAATGGACCCATGATTATCCTTTAACTGTTGATTATCTTAAAAAACTTGGATTAAACGTGTCTACAGATGTTCCTGAAGAAGTATATGCATTAATGGATTTATATCCTCAACCTCAGGGAACTCCTTCAGTCCAGTATATTCCTGTTCCATACCAAAGACCAGGGACAGGAAACAACAGTGCTGGCATTGAAAGAAAATGAGCCATAAGCGAACTTTCTGGATAAACTTAAGGGATATATTTTTAACAGGACTGTTTATCTTTATACCGATAGTTATTACTATATGGCTTGTTTTTTGGCTGTTAGGTTTCGTAAATGACCTAATACTTCCTGTTTTAAATAACTTTGTCCCTATCCCAAATATACCTGGGATAGGGCTTCTTGTAACTATAATTTTTATTTTTATAATAGGACTTTTAGCCCAAAACTATTTTGGAAAAAAAATACTGGAATTTTGGGACTCTTTAATTGATAAGATTCCTCTTGTTCGCTCTGTTTATCACGCAACCCGTCAGATGATGGAAAATCTTTTCGATAGAAAAACAAAATTTAGAAAAACTGTTTTGGTTGATTTCCCTAGAAAAGGAACTCTTTCTATTGGTTTTGTAGCAAATGAAGTTAATATAGAAGATAAAGAATATTATGTTATATACGTTCCAACAGCTCCAAATCCTACTTCTGGATACACCCTTTTTGTTAAAAAAGATGAGGTTATCCATACAGATATGAGTGTTGAAGAAGCTACAAGGATTATCCTTTCAGGAGGGATTGTAACAAAGCAATTTATCCGTATTAAAAAAGAAACACCTTCTTTAACAGAAAATAACTCCTAAGATTTTAAGTATCTTTATTTTTTCACAGGTTTTTCTCTAAGGTTTTAGTTGATAAAAAAAATCTAAAAAGCTAAAATTTATAACACTGTTTTAAAAAATTTTACTGGAGTAGAAAGATGTCCTGGATAAGTCTAGAAAAAATAAAAAGGTTAGGAGAAAAATTTAGCTACGCTAATGTTATTGAAAATGATAAAGGATTTCATTCAATAGAAGTTCCAAAAGAAAATTTAATAGATTTTCTTACATTTCTTAAAACAGACCCAGATTATTCTTTCAAAATGTTTATAGACTGGACAATAATAGACCATGGACAAAAAGCAGACCCTAGATTTCAAGGAGTTTTAATCTTATATTCTCCAGAATATAAAGAGAGAATAATAGTTAAAACCTGGGCTACAAATGAAACCTTACCATCTCTTACAGGTCTTTGGACAGGTGCTAAGTGGGCAGAAAGGGAAGCTTGGGATATGTTTGGTATTAGGTTTGAAGGACATGAAAACCTTGTTCGTATGTTTTTATGGGAAACATATCCATATCATCCACTAAGAAAAGATTTTCCTCTTAGAGGAATTGAAGATACAGAGCTCCCTTCTTTAAATGAAAAAGAGAGAATGGACCAGCTTGAAGGGACTATGAACTACTCCAGAATGCATACAGCTCTTCCAACTTTAGAAGATTTAGAAAAAACCCAAAAAGCAAGAATGCCTCAGAAAAAAGCTCAGGTAGTTTTAAACTGGGGGCCTCTTCATCCGGGAACTCATGGAACAATATGGTTTTTATTTGATATGGAAGGAGAATATGTAAAAGAATGCGATATTATCATTGGTCAGCTTCACAGAGGAGTTGAAAAACTTGCTGAAAATATGAACGTTCAGCAGATAATCCCTTATACAGATAGAATGGACTATATCGCTGCAATAAATGAAAATCACTCTGTATGTATCGCCGCAGAGAAACTTCTTGGTATCCATGAAAAGATTCCAGAAAAGGCTAAATATATAAGAACTATGATGGCTGAGCTTTCAAGAATAAACTCTCATCTTCTTTGGCTTGGAACATATGCCCTTGACCTTGGTGCTTTAACAATGTTTCTTTATACCTTCAGAGAAAGAGAAAAGCTTATGGATATTTTAGAAGGTATAACAGGAGCAAGATTTACAATAAACTATTTCAGAGTTGGCGGAGTTTATGCTGACCTTCCATATGGAGCTTTAGATGCTATAGAGCATTTCTTAAAAGACTTACCTAAAAGAATAAATGATTATGAGACTCTCTTAACAAGAAATAGAATCTGGTTAAAAAGAAATGTAGATGTATGTATCATTACTGAAGAAGATGTTTATGATTACGGATTAACAGGAGCAGTAGCAAGAGCTTCAGGTGTTCCTTATGACTTAAGAAAAATAGATAAATATGATGCTTATGGAGAGGTAGAGTTTGATATTCCTGTAGGTGAGAAGGGAGATTCTTATGATAGATATCTAGTTAGAATGGAAGAAATGAGACAATCTATAAAAATAGTTAAACAATGTGTTGAAAAACTAAGAACAATGTCTAAAAACGACCCATATTTCTATGAGCCGGAAGATAAAAAAATGAAAATAACTATAGATGGTAGAGGAACTAAGCTTTTCAAAGGAGAAGTTTATGCAGCAGCAGATAATCCAAGAGGTGAACTTGGTGTTTATATATATCAACCTAAAGATGGTATAAAACCATTCAGGTTTAGACTTCGTTCTGGAGCTTTCTATAACTTGCAAGTATTTACTAAAGCAATAATTGGAAGACCAATAGCAGATGCTATTACATTACTTTCAACAATAGACCCAGTTGTTGGGGAAACTGACAGGTAAAAAGGTTTAAAACTGGAGGATTATTATGGGAATAAAAAAAGTTGGTTTAAATAAAAATGTAGCTCCTCAAAGTATTGTTGAAAAAATATTTTTCCTTGATTTTGCTAAAGGATTAAAAACAACTATTAAACATCTTTTTAAAAGAGTCATAACTGTAGATTTTCCTTTTGAAGTAATAGTTCCAGCAATTAGATTCAGAGGAGTTCATGGTCTTAGAAATGTTGATGGAACAGAACCTGAAGATTTTGCTTCTTGGGTAAAGAAATTAAAAATTAAGCCACCTGAGAAAGGAGAAACTAGATGTATTGCCTGTAAATTCTGTCAGGCAGCTTGTCCAGTTCCAGAAATATTTGTTATAAAAGCAGAAAAACTTGATGTTCCAGAAGACCATCCTCACCACGGACTTAAAGTTCTTACTCAGTTTGATATGGATTTAGGAAAATGTATGTTCTGTGGATTATGCACCCTTGCTTGTCCAACTGCTTGTATCATTCACACAGATGTATATGATTTATCTTCATACACAAGGAGAGGAGCTATTTTAAATAAGGAGCAACTTGCAAAAATCGCAGATGACTTTATAGCAAGAAGAGGAAAAGAAAAATTTGATGAGCATTCTCACTGGCCAGATACTCAAAAAGTATGGCCAGAATATGATTTAGCAAGAGCAAAAGCTTGGGATAATAATCCTCCTGTATTTGGACCAAACTACCAAGACCAAGAATAAGAAAAAAAGCAGGCTTTTGAGCCTGTTTTTTTAATATAAAATAAAATGGCAAATTACTCTTATGTTTCTCTAACTATAGAAGGAGATATAAATAGAATTAGAGATTTTGTTAAGAAACTTAAATATGATGGTAAGTATTCAATAGCTAATTTAGTAGATGAAGAGCATCAAGCTGAAGTCAAAATCTTCAAACCTTCATGGATTTTTCTTCATGATTTTAAAGCCAAAAAAGTTTCAGATAATAAAGTTAAAATAACTTTTGATGTAAAGTATTTATTACCACCTGTTTTTTACCAGTATTTTGCTATTCATTATCCAGATTTAAAAATGATAATAGAAGAATTTAATGAAGGAGGCTATTATTCAACTATCATTGTTGAAAATGGAAAAATTACAGAAAACTTTACAGAAGATTTTCCTTTAGAGGAAGAAGAGAGAGAAAAATAAAAATTTTACTCGAGTAAAGCTTCTACAAAAGCTTTTGCTTCAAAAGGTTGTAAATCTTCTATATCTTCACCTACTCCTATAAATTTAATAGGAATACAAAGCTCCTGACATATAGGAATTAAAGCTCCTCCTTTTGCAGACCCATCTAGTTTAGTTATAACAATACCTGTTACATCTGTTGCTTCTTTGAAAGTTTTTGCCTGATTAATAGAGTTTTGTCCTATTGTTCCATCTAAAACAAGAATTGTTTCCACTGGTTGATTAGGCATTAATTTTTGTATGGTTCTTTTAATTTTTTGAAGTTCTTTCATTAGATGTTCTTTAGTGTGAAGTCTTCCTGCTGTATCTACAAGAACAATATCATCTCCTCTACTTTTTGCACTGTTTACAGCATCATAAACAACAGCTGCAGGGTCAGCTCCTTGAGAATGTTTTACAATTCTTGCTCCTGACCTTTCTGCCCAAACTTCCAGCTGGTCTATAGCAGCTGCTCTAAATGTATCTGCAGCTGCTAAAACTACTGATTTTCCTTCTTTTGTAAATTGGGCTGCAAGTTTACCTATTGTTGTTGTTTTTCCACTTCCATTAACACCTAAAAAAAGAATAACAGCTGGCTTTTCTTCTCCAAGCTCAAGTTTTCCTTCACATTTTTTTAAAATTTCTATAAGTTTTTCCTTTAAAAGCTCTTTTAGTTCTTCTCCCTCCTTTATTTTTCTTTTTTTACTTTCTTTTCTTAAAAAATCTAAAATCTCTTCAGTAGCTTTAACTCCAACATCTGCCTTTAAAAGAGCTATTTCTATATCTTCAAACAAAGATTCATCTATTTTTCCTCTAAAAGGAATAAGATTTTTCTTTGTTTTTTGTAATCCTTTTTTAAGTTTATCAAACATAGATTTAAACATCTTTTTTCTCCTTAACTTTATTTTTTATTATTATAAAGAAAAAGTTTTCTATAGCCGATAAAACATAATAAAATTATGAAGATTTTCAACTTTATGGAGATATAAAATATGAAAACTTTTAAAATATTTTTAGTTAGTATAGCTTTTAGTGGAGTTTTAACAACTTCTAAAGGAGAAATAACTGTAACTGAGCTTTTAGATGAAGCTCAAAACTCTATAAAATCAGCTTTTGAAAGTGGTTGTCCAGAAATATCTCCTTATGAATATGCAAAAGCAGAAACTTATTATAAAATAGCAAATGAAGAAACTTCTAAATTATATCTTCTTGCTGGAAAAGCTGCGGCTTTGAAATCTATAGATTGGGCTTTAAAAGCTATTGCTAAACGATATGGAGAAGAAACAGATATTTCTTTAAAAGTCCCTTTTAGAAGTTTAAATATTCATTATGAAGTTTCAGTAAAAGATAAAAAAATAAATCCTGCTGAAGCAAAAATATTTTCCGAATTTGAAATTTTGAAAGAAAAAATAGAAAATCTATACACGAAGCATGCTTTAGAATGTGCTCCAGAAAATATAGCTAAGGCAGAAGTATATTTAAGTGCTGTTGCTGGTATAGATTATCAAGACCCTGAAACAGGAGAAATGAAAAAAATAAAACTAAAAAGAATTGACCAAATAATATTTTTAAATAAAGCTAAAAAATATATTGCTTTAGCAAGACAGGACATTTATTCAGATAAAGATAAGGATGGGATTCCTTGTTATCAAGAAATTGAACAAGGAACAAATCCAAATATTTCGGATTTAAAAAAAGAGAAAAATATAGAAGAAAAAATAGTTAAGGAAATAAAAATTGAAAAGGAAGAGAAGCCTTTAAAAGTCCAAGCTAGAATACATTTTGATTTTAATAAATACAATATAAAAAGAGAGTATTTACCATACTTAAATGTTATCTCAAGATATCTAAAAGCTAATGAAGATTTAAAAGTAAAAATAATAGGATACACAGATAATATCGGGTCAAAAGAATATAATGAAAAACTTGCTTATAAAAGAGCTAAAGCAGTAAGAGACTATCTTATAAAAATGGGAATTTCTCCATCTAGAATAGAGATTTTAGGAAAAGGAAAGGAAGATTACTTATTTGATAATAAAAACTGGTTAAATAGATTTACAAATAGAAGAGCTGAATTTTTTGTTATGGAAGTTAAGACCAAGGAAAAATAAATGGCATCAGGAAAAACTCACGATATAATAAATTTAGCAGCTTTCCCTGTTTTTGTTTATTATTTAAAGCCTGAAAGTTTTGTAGGGTTTTTTGCTGGTTATATGATTGGCACTTTTTTTCTCTCTCCTGATAATGATATATTTCATTCTATTCCAAATAAAAGGTGGAAATTTTTAAGGTTTATATGGAAACCTTACACTATTTTATTCTCTCATAGAGGTCTTTCTCATATTCCTATAATAGGTATGTTATTAAAACTTCTTTATTTATTAATGTGGGTATTTATATTACTTTTTATTTTACTTAGCTTGCTTTTGATAGTTATGTATGTTGGAAACTTTACTATTACTATACCTGTAAATATAGAAAAAACTCCAGAAGAAATTTTAAAATCTGCTTTACTGAGCCCTTTTTCTATATCTTTTTTAGTAGGATTGTTTTTATCTGAAATTGTTCATATTCTAACAGATATAGTATACTCTTCTTCTAAAAAACTTATAAAAATTTATAAATCTGCAAACATATCTAAAAACCATTGAGGATAAGGTTTTTCTGGAGCTGTTATTTCATCCAGATACTCTACATCTTCTTTAGATAAATCCCAGTCTATACAACCTAAATTATCTTCAAGTTGTTTAAGGTTTCTTACACCTATAATAATAGAGCTAACAAAAGGTTTTGCTTTTAGCCAATTTAAAGCTACCTGTGCAATTGTAGCATTATACTTTTCTGCAAGTTTTTTAAGTTCATCTAATACAAAATATCCTTTTTCAAAATCAAATCTTAAAAAAGGCCTTTCCATTCTTGCATATCTGCTATCTTGTGGATAAGGAGCTTCTCTTGAATATTTTCCTGATAAAAACCCACCGGCTAGAGGGCTCCATGGAAGTATTCCAAGACCTAAATCTTCACAAGCTGGAACAACTTCAAACTCTATGTCCCTTCCAAGAAGAGAATAATACATCTGAGCGGAAATAAATTTTGCCCAGTTTTTAGCTTCCTGAAGAGTTACAGACTTTGCTATCTGCCATCCTGCAAAGTCAGAAATTCCTATGTATCTAACTTTTCCTTCTCTAACAAGGTCATTTAAAGCATCTAAAGTTTCTTCAATAGGGGTGTGATTATCCCACCAGTGAACCTGATAAAGGTCTATATAATCTCTTTTAAGTCTTTTTAAAGAATCATCTATAGATTTGAATATGTGATATCTAGAAAGACCTCTATCATTTGGGTCTTCAGACATAACACCTCTTACTTTTGTTGCAATTATCACATCATTTTTCTTCTTTCCTAAAGCTTTTCCTAAAAGCTCTTCACTTTCTCCAAAAGCATATATATCTGCTGTATCAAAAAAATTTACTCCTTTATCCAAAGCATAATCAACAACTTTTTGAATTTCAGAAAAACTCATCTGACCTGCAGAACGCCAACCTTTTTCTGTAAAAGTCATTGCACCAAGACATAAAACTGATACTCTAAGGCCGCTGTTTCCAAGTCTTCTATACTCCATTCTTAACTCCCTACGGTAAATCAAGAATTTCTGGATGCTCTTTTAAGAATTTTTTCATTTCATCTGTATTTTCAAAAGTTTGAAGAGTTTTTACAGCTTCCTCAACTATGTTAAAAATTTCTTCATCTTCTAATAAATCTTTCAAAGCTTTTAAAATATCCTCATTTTCTATACTGTCTACTTTTGCTTCTATTATTTTAGCTTCTTTTGTAAGATTAAATCTATAGTGAAGAACTTTATTTTCTGATAAACCTTCCTTTTCTAGAAGTTTAGTAATATCTACTAAATCTAGATTTTTTAATACTCCTTTAAATATAACTACTGGCTTTTTTTTACCTGTATCTAATATAGTCTCTACTTTATTTTTTAGCTCTTTTATTTGAGCTTCTATATTTTCTTCATCTACAACTAAAGATAAAAAAGGTCTCTTTTTTGTAAAAGAATAAAATTTACACTTTATTTTTGAGGAAACTTCAACTATGTAAAAGCCTTTTTCTACCTTATCTTCGTTTTCATTATAAGCTGTAAATTCTGTAGAACCTGGATAAACAACTGTTGCACTGTTTATATATTTTGGCTCCTGCTTTACATGATAATGTCCTATTCCTATATAATCAAAACCTTCAGGGATTTCCTTTTCCATATAAAGGTCTGAATTTGGAAAAAGAGGAGCAAATTCTTGATGAAGCATTAAAATTTTAAATCCTTCTTTGTTTAAAGACTCAAGATATTTTTCAAGAATTACTCTTATTCCACCTGTTTGTTTAAGACCTGCTTTAGAAATATATTTCAAGCCACCTATATAAATACCATTAAACTCTTTAAACCCCCCATCTACAAGATTTAATCCTATTGGCTCAAGAATAGCTAAAGGAGAAACATCTCTTACCTGACTTCCTCTATCATGATTTCCAGATATAGTAAAAATAGGAATATTACTTTCTTTAAGTTTTTTAACAACTTCCAGACCTTCTAAGAAAGTCTGGTTTGAAGGTCTGGAAGTATGAAAAAAATCTCCTGAATGAATAACAAAATCTACTTTTTCCTCAATAGCCTTATCAACGGCTTCATAAAATACATCAAGAAAATCCTTTTTTCTTTCTTCTAAACCATATTGACTATATCCTAGGTGAGTATCACTAATGTGCAAAAATTTCATTTAGGAACTTTGAGACTCCTGTTTATTAAATAGTTTTTCAAAAATTTTGTCTGAAGGACAAAATCCTGTAAGTGCAGCTAGATAAAGCATAAAGATAATAAAATAAATAATATATTTTCCTATCTCATTTCCAGCATTAAGTAAAAGAACAGCTATAAGTAAAATTGTTCCCATCATAAATCTTTGAGCTCTAACAGCTGTTTTAGACATAATAACCCTCCTTAAAGGTTTTAGTTTGTATTTATAATATAATACTTTTTTTCTAAAGTCTTTTAAGGAGAAGAAATGCTATATGACCAAAAGTTGAAAGACCTATATAAAAATCAAAGGGTTGCTATATTTTTGGATATACAAAATCTTTACTATTCAGCACGAGATACTTTTAATAGAAAAGTAAATTTTGAAAGTGTTTTACATAAAGTTTTGAAAGAAAGAGTTTTGATAAGAGCTATTGCATATTTAGTAAGACTTCATGGTGTAGACCAGAAAGCTTTCATTAATACTTTAAAACATATTGGATATCAGGTAAGAGTAAAAGAGCCAAAAATTTTTAAAAGTATAGATGAACAGGGAAATCTATGGACTACTATAAAAGCAGATTGGGATATGGGAATAGCTATGGATGCTATATCTATGGCTGAAAAGATAGATGTTGCAATTTTAGCCAGTGGAGATGGAGATTTTGTTGACCTTGTAAGATATCTTCATACAAAAGGAGTAAAAGTAGAAGTAGCTGCTTTTAAACAAACTGCTGCAAAAGAGCTAATAGAAATAGCAGATGAATTTATTGATTTAACAGCTTTTGGAGAAGATGTATTTTTATAAATGGAGACGACGGGGCTCGAACCCGTGACCTCTGCCATGCCGAGGCAGCGCTCTCCCAGCTGAGCTACGTCCCCATATTTATTATTTTATCCTAAACCTTCTTCTATAGAAACATTTTTTAACCAATCTTTATTTTCTAAATACCAGTCTACAGTTCTTTTTAAGCCTTCGTCTATATCAACCTCTGGTTTCCAATCTAGAAGTTTTCCTGCTTTTTCTATATCTGCCCATGTTTCTTTCATATCAGCTTTATGAAAAGGAAGATATTCAATATTTGCTTTTTTTCCTAAAAATTTTTCTATTTTTTGTATTATTTCATTTAAAGATATAGGATTTTTTCCACCACCTAGATTTATAATTTCATACCCTAAGGGTTTTAAAGCTTTTATTGTTCCTTTTGCGATATCATCTACATATGTAAAGTCTCTTGCTTGAGAACCATCTCCATATAGTTTTATAGGTGTTCCTTCATCTATCCATTTTATAAATCTAAAGATACTCATATCAGGCCTTCCTGCAGGTCCATATACAGTAAAATATCTAACAACAGAAATATCCATATCATATAAGTAGTGATATGAATAAGCCATAACTTCTGCAGCTTTTTTAGAAGCTGCATAAGGAGAAATAGGAGTATTTACTGGAAGAGTTTCTTTAAAAGGCATTTTTTGACCTGCATATAAAGAGGAAGTAGAAGCAAGAACCATTTTCTTTATACCTTTTTCTTTCATGACCTCAAGAAGATTTAAAGTCCCTTGAGCATTTGTTGTCATATATACATGAGGATTTTCCATAGAATACCTTACTCCAGCTCTAGCTGCTAGATTTATAACTGCATCTATATCATAAGTATCAAATAAAACTCTTAAAGCATCTAAATTTTCTATATCTACCTTAAAAAATTTAAAATTTTTAAATTTAGAAAGCTGATTTTTCCTCCACTCTTTTAATGTTGGGTCATAATATTTATTCATATTGTCTATACCTATAACTTCAAAACCTTCTTTTAATAAAAGCTCAGAAGTTTTCCATCCGATAAAACCAGCTGCTCCTGTAACTAGTATTCTTTTCAAAATAAATCTTCCCTTTATATATGTTAGTTTGTATTAAAACAGTTTATAATGATTTAAAAATTAAAAAAAGACATTATTTCATGTCAAAGAAAACAAAATAAAGTAAACTTAAATAAATAAAACCAAACACAAAAAGGAGGCAGCCATGACCAGAGAAGAAGCTATACAAAAACTTTTAGAAACTGACCCTCAATTTAAAGAGTGGTATGAAGAACATCAAGAATTAAAATGGAAGGTTCATAAATTAGATAAACATTTTCCTCCTGACCCTGAAATCGAAGCTGAAGAAGAAAGATTAAAAAGAAGAAAACTTTATTTAAAGGATATGATGGAAATCAAAATAAGAGAGTTTATGCAAAAAGCAAATCAGTAATTTATTATTTTAGTATTTAAATTTCAAATACTTCAATAATATTTTTTAATTTAAAATTCCCTCCTGCATGTTAAACTTTTTTAGACTTTCTGCAGGAGGGCTATAAATGAGAAAATTAAAGCTTATAGCAGCAGCAACTTTAGTTTCTTTTTCTTTAGTAAACGCAGGGTCTTTAAAGGTTTTAAATTCAGATGTAGAAATGGCAGGTGGTATTACAGCTTCTTATTTTTATATGGATAATGTAGGTGAAGAGCCTAAAGACCAGTTTAGTGTTACAAATCTTGATTTTGATTTATCTTCAAATTTTAACTCTTATATCAGATTTGAAGCTGGTTTAGGTGCTGCTCATCTTCCTGACCTTTTAGAACCTGTTTCAGAAGCAGAATTTGAAGTCGAGTTTGCATGGCTAGAAATTCAAATATCTGAAAATTCTGTTATATCAGCTGGAAAACTTCTTACAAATGTAGGCTATGAACTGTTTGATACATTTAACAATCCAAACTACCATTATGGTCTTGTATGGTGGGGTCAGCCTGTAAATTATGCAGGAGCAAGATTCACTTATTCCTTAGATGAAGATATTCAGTTTTATGCTGAATATAATCATGATACAGCTGGAGCTGTAGCCGGTATCACTCCAAGAGATGCAGCTGCAACAGGAATAATTGGCTCTATAGGAAATTTTAATTTTGCTTTAAACTATTTTGATTATGCTAATACAAAAAATCTTGTTGATGTTGTTTTTGCAACACAGGTAGCTAACTTTGATGTAGCTTTAAATATAGATTATCAATGGTTAGATGATGGTCCAAAAGATTCGTTAAAAACTTTAGGTGCAAAAGATGTTGAAGATTATGGATATGGAGTTGCTTTGTATCTAATTCCTCATGTAACAGATAAAATTATTGTCCCGGTAAGAATAGAATTTGTTTATGATGGAAAAACAGTAAATCAAAATGGAGAAGTAATTGATGAAGGTATTTATGGAATAGCTGGAGATGATGCTTGGTCTTTTACTATAACTCCAACATGGGCTCCAACAAAAAATACATATATAAGAGGAGAGTTTGCTTACGTTGTAACAGATGAAAAAGGCTTTGAAAATGAAGATGGTGAAGAAGAAGACAATCGTTCTTTTGTAGGTGTAGAACTAGGCTTTCTCTTTTAAAAAAACCCCCTTTTAAAAGGGGGTTTTTTTTAAACTCCTTTCATTTCTAAATACTCTTTTATTTCATGTAATAGCTGAGCTGGGTTTTTAATTGGATAAGAAATATTTTCAACTACTTCTTCAGCTGGGATTCCTTTTATAGTAAGACCTGCGAGTTTTTCCTTAAGAGGTTCAGGACTTGTTACTGGATATTTTAAACCTTTAATGTTTTTAAGAACTATATAAGCCCATGGTGCATCACAAGCTTGAACAGCCTTAGCTGAAAGCTCTCTACAGTATTCAAGAAGAACTTGAGCTTCTTCTCCTTCTTTAACAAACTTATAAGCCAGCTTTGCTATTCCACCAGCTGTATGAACCTTTAGCTGTTTTTTTTCTTCTTTAGTTAGTTCATCTATATGTTGGATTTTATATAAAGCTAGTTGAGGGTCAGCTCTTAAAATATTACGGACAGTGCTTTTAGCTATACCTAAAATCTTTGCTATTTCTTCTTCTGTTTTTAGATATTCTTCTCTTAGAACAATAACAAAGGAAGCTCTTGCTAAAGCTGGAAGCCATGTCAAAGCTCTATACTCAGCTAATTTGTGAAGCCCTCCTAAAAGGTCTATAGCCTTAAAAAATACCCTTGAAACTAAATGTTCTAAATCATGGTCAGTTAGTTTTGGAGCTGTTATTTCTACAACCATCTTTTAACTCCTTTACAAAATTGGTTATATTATTATAACTATAATTCACTTTAAAAAGGCAACCTATTTAAACCTAGGAATTTCTATGTTGAGAAAGTAGCAAGTTTTAGTTGTTTATAATTTTAAAATTAAAACAGAATATGTCAAGAAAATTTACAATAAAATTTACAATCTACTTTTTAGATATAGGCTCTAATATTCTGACTAAACCTGTTTCAGTTATCTCCATAAAATGAGTTTTTGTGTCATGGCCTGCCATTCTACAACCATCTATTCTAAATAGTCTCACAATATCTCCAAACTCCTTTTTATATAAACGTGCCTTATATGGAGTATCAATAAGCTCTTTTGCAAGAACCATTGTTCCATCAACAATATGACTTACTGCATATCCTCCTGCAGCTTCAGCTGTAAGCTCTTCATGTCCACTTCTTTTTTGAGAAACAAAAAAAGCTGTCTGATACCATTTTTTCATAAAGTTAAATAATCTTCTCACAATACCTCTAGCTAACATTTCTTTTGTTTCAAACAAACCAGTAATAGAATCTATAATAGTAAATTTGATATGGTAAGTTTTTATTGCATAAGCTAATGTAGCTAATAAATCTGGTAGATTTTCTCTTAAAGTTGAATGAGAAGCTGCATCTATCAGAATAATATTATCTTCAAATTCTTCAAAGTTATATCCCATTGCAGTAGCTCTTAATTTCATAGAAGCAACAACAAAATTTGCAGGAGCTTCTACAGTAATAAAAGCAACTTTATGACCTCTTTTAGCTTGTTCCACAGAAAACTGCTCTACCATTAAAGATTTACCTGTATCAGAAACACCAGTTATATTAAAAACTGAATAAGCTGG
>JAADDV010000103.1 GCA_013153795.1 Aquificota bacterium
AATATGGTCTACGAAAGGATAGAAGATGGGAAACCTGCTATATGGACCATAACGCACCCATTTATAAATAATCTGGGGATAAAAAAAGTTGTTTGTGTAGATTTTAATCCACAATTAATAAATGAAAATTACTTTAAAGCAACAATAACTTTTGAGGAATATAGACCAAGAATAATAAAAAAAGAAAAGAAAACATCAACAAAGACAAATGTAAATACAAATAAAAACAGTGAAAGAACATTAACTAAAAAGGTAAGTTTAAAAACGATACAAAATCCTTGTAAAAATAATGGCTTCGCCAATAAAAAATGCAGAGAGTATTATTACAGATGGAGAAGAGAAAAGGAAAATAAGACAACTAGCTTGCCTTTTGATAAATGGTTAGACGAAACTATAAAAACAGAAGGAAAACCAATATCAGCTGACGATTAGAGGATTTTATGTTTAAAGCTAAACTTATAGGCTTTGATAAACTAGAGAAAAATCTTGAAAAATACAGAGATAAACTGCTGGAGAATATGTTAGATGTGCTGATTGATACTACGCTGGAGATTGTAAGGAAGTCTAAACAAAAAGCCCCTGTTGATACAGGAACACTACGGCGTAGTATTACATACAGGATATATAAAGACGACCTCAAGTCTTATATTGGAACAAATTTGATATATGCGGCACCTCTAGAGTATGGGGCGACTATAAAACCTGTTAATGCTGAAAAGCTGTGGATACCGATAGGGGACACAAAAAAGGAAGTGAAAAAGTTTGGAAGTGTAAAAAGATATATACAAAGCGTTATAAAAGCTGGAGGCATAATAGTAAAGAGTAAAAATAAGGAAAATATAAGATTGGTAATTTTAGATGGAAAAGTAATAGGGGCTTTTGTGTTGGCAGATGAGGTAGAGATAGAGGCGTTTAAATACTTTGAACAGGCTTTTAAAGAAGTGTATCCTAAGTTCAAAGAAGCAATAAAAGAAATTTTGAAATTTTAACAATAAAAATTAATAATTTGTAATTAATTTACATTTTCGTTTATAAAATTATGATATTTCAAAAAAAATGGGACACTACCACCTTCGCTAATCTTTATCACAAGCTAACTAGAAAACTGTCCCAAAAACTTGACAACATACTTTCTCCATCTTTCAGAAAAAATGGGACACTCATTTGATATTCTTTAAGATAGTATTTATACTTTCACACCAATTCCGATATTTCAGCCAGTTTTCGCTTAAAATCTTTGCATTCTCTACATCTACACAATAGTAATATTTTTCTTCAAATTTAATTCTTAAAACTTGATAATCTTTAGCTTTTGGCTTCTCAGGTATAGCTGGCTTTTGACACTCTATATAAACAGGCTTTTCTATATATCTGTAAACTACTCTTGACTCTTGTTTATTTGCACAACTACTTGCCGATATTAGAAATAATATTAGCAACAATATCTTTTTCATTTAAACTTTCTCCTGTTTCCACTTTTATTGTGCATTTATCTTTGTAAATTATCTTTGGTTTAATTTCTTTTGGTTTATAAGCTTTTAGCTTTTCTAATTTTTTGATTAGTTCATTTTTTTTGTGTAATAAATTTTGACAAATACTCTTTTGCTTTTCTAAATCTTTCTGTAATTGATTGATTACTAAATCTTTGTGTTTTGTATTTTCAATTAGTGTTTTGTTATTTGATTTACAAATATTTAATTCGTTTTTGAGTTCGTTTAGTTTTTTCTCTAAAATCAATTTTTCTTCTTTTAAGGTATTAATTTCTTTATTTGTTTTTATATAAAAAGTCCCTGCAACAATTAGTGTGATAACGAATATAGGAAGATAAAGAAATAATCCTTTATTTTTCAGTAATATTTTTAATAACATCTCCAATCCTTGAAACTATTTTATTAGCACCATATAAAGATGCTATTAGTATTATGTGGTTTGTTGGTATCTCTGGTATTTCACCTTTGTGCATTAGGATATAAATGGAAGAAAATATATAGTGTAGTATCAGGATAAAACCTGAAAAGCGGCTAAACGATAGTTTTCCATATGGCTCTTTGATTATATCAATTAAGCTAATATTATTTTTTCTTCTTCCCAATTCTTGGTCTCCTTTCAAAGTGAATTACATCTACAAATTTAAAATTACCACCCCAACGATTTTTTCTGTTTAAACTTTCCCAGAAATCTCCAAATATTTGTAATTCCTTTTTGTTGTATGTGAGCTGGTATTTTCTATTGTTGACTACAACTATATCTTTTCCTGTAGATATAGCTGGCACAGGTTTGAAAAAGTTTAAATCTATAGCTAATTTATGCTTATGCCAGCTTTTTAATGTTTTTGTTAAACCTCTTCTGTAGTATAACTCTTGCATTTCTTGAGGTCTAAACAATTCTCCACCAGTTACAATCCAACCTTTTCTATATATAAATTGTAGAAGTAATATCAAATCTTTTAAAAATTCAGATTGTTCTTGCACCAAACTCATAATCTAAGAACCTCTCTTTTTCCTTCGTCTATTTCTATACTTTTCTCACAATGTCTATACTCTATTTTGTTTAGAAATTTACAAATCATATAGCAAATCTTTCTATGCTTATATTTTCCACAACGAGATGAGATTGTTTCATCGGGGTCGCCCCCGAGCAAAGCATTTATCAACTGGTCTACTGCAACTGCTATATTTCTCAAATAAAGAATTAAAAGGAAAAAGAAAGAACGGAATTTTTTCATTTTAGACCTCTAAAGGTATGTTTTCATAAGCATATTTGCAAAGTTTTTCAATATCTAAATCCAGTAATTCTTCTAAAGTTTTCTCCTCTATTTCCTTTTCTAGCTCTTCCTCTTTTCTCCAAATACCTTCTTTCCAATCAATAATTTTTGTTATTTCTACATATCTGCCTAATAGAGATAAGATGTTGTTAATTGTGGCTTCACCTAACCCTAGTTCCGTTAATTCTGCAATTGCTTCTTCAGTTGTATATTCTCCTTTTTTAAACCTTCTGATTTTCCTTTTAATTTCTTCTTCTGTTATCGTTTCAGGCATCATATCTAATAAAAGCTCCTCTATATATCCTTTTTCTGATATAAGATCAGACAAATCTTCATCTATTTCATCTAATTTAGCTTCTATATATCTTTCAGTCGCTTTTGATACCTGTCTTTTTCTTTCTCTTAACACCTTCTTTTTCTTTTCTTTTAAATACTCTTCCTCTGATATTACCTCTATTTTCCCTTTTCTGTATCTTAATCTTTCTATTTCTTTTA
>JAADDV010000195.1 GCA_013153795.1 Aquificota bacterium
AAAAAGTTTAAATGAGATTAAGCTAGGACAAAAATCGTGCCAAAAATTGCAATTTTTCACATTGGAAATCGGTTTTATAAAAATTAAAAAAATATATCTTCATGGGAAGGTTTTGGTATCCCTATACTTTCTCTGTCATAGTATTTCTTTGTTCTAAATTTATATATTAATACGCTGTCTTCATTTTCATCCATTATTTCTTTTAGCTCATCTTTTAGTATTCTTAGTTTTGCTTCTGTGATTTCTCCTTCAAATACACTGTTTTGAACCCACGTCAGGTATTTTTTGCAGGTTTTGTGGAATTTTTGAACTCTTTTTTCGTTTGCATCATATACCAGAATAACAAACATCTCCCCTCTCCTTAATTCATAACATAAGGCTGATATATATCCTCTTTTAGAAAATGCTTATAAAGTTTGTAGCACTCTAGTCTAATGAGCTTTCTGTAGGAAACTTTGCCTAGATTTTTGTATTTTAGAGTAGAGTTTAATTTTTCTTCAAATGCTTTTATAAAGATTTGCCTACCCTTTTCATTTAAGTATGTGTAGTCAATGCTTTCTTCAAAATGTTTTAGCTGTATTTGTTTTTTATTTATTAAAGAAAAGATAACCCTATCTACTATTACAGGCTTAAAGACCTCTGCAATATCGAGGTTTAAGCTAAAACTTCTCTGATTTGTTTCGTGTAGATATCCTATCCTTGGGTCAAGATGGGTTCTATAAATCTGGGCAAGGATTGTAGTATAAAGAAGGGAATTTCCAAAGCTGATAAGAGCATTTAAAGGATTTTCTGGCGGTCTTTTACTTCTTCTATCAAAAAAGAAGTCTCCAATATTTAGTATTACGTTGAAAGCTTCATAATAGCTTTTTCTTATATCTCCTTCCAGTGCCATCAAAGAAGGAATATCTTCTTTCTGGTTTATTTGTGAGGCTTTTTCTTCAATTTCTTCTATGTAGGGTTTTATGTATTCTTCTTTTGATTTTTTGTAATACTGCAGATTTTTTAGGATATTTAAAACAGCTCCATGAACAAAGCTTTTTGCTAGATATAGTCTTTCTTCTTGTTTAAGATAAAACTCTGCCTGTTTCAAAATCATTAATCCAGAGTTTAGATATTCACGAGGATAAAAACTACCGATGTAATATCCGTAATAGTTATAAAAGAATACTGGAATTTTATTTTGGGTTAGAAATTCCAAAACTCTTTTATTAAGGTCTATCTCTCCAAAAACATGTATTTCTGAAACTGCATTAATGGGAATGACTTTTTTTTCTTCTTTATCTTCTAACTGCTTTATAAAAAGCAGTGTGTTGTCTTTTCTTTTTATTATGCCGTCGTTAAAAATGTAAATTGTTTTTTTCACTTTTTATTACCAATTATATATGCTTTTAGTTTTTCTCTTTTAATAAATTTTTAAAATACTTCCCTGATAGAATATCATCTGCAGGGGGAAGTTGGGAAAGGATGAACTTCTTTAGTTCTTTCCATTTTTCTGAATCTCTAGGTTTTGTTCTTTTATATCTGATTTTTAAACCTTTTTTACGTCTTTCTAATTCTTTTTGTAACCTATATTCAGAAGCTTTTTCTATATCTATTTTAATTTTCATTTTTTAATAAATCCTGTAATTTTTTATAAACCTGTTCTTTTTCTGCTCTTTCTTTTAAATATTTAAAATCTATTTTTTCTTTAAATTCTTCAAGTAATACTTCAGCCCATTCGCAATCTGAATATGATTTCCAGTGTACGCAAGCATTAAGTCTATCAATTATTAAATCCTCTAAACCTATTACTTTTATATCAAAGTTTTCATTTATAGAAATTGTATTTATCTTGTCTAAACTTCCAGCTAATTTTTCATCAACTATTTCTACAAAAAGACCAAGTTCATCTGAAATTAAATTTTTACCAACTTTTTTAAAAAAGCTAGAACTAAGAATAATATTTTCTAATTCTTTTTTATATGGCGAAACTAAATCAATATCCCCTGTTAAATAAAACCCTCCTGTGTATATTTCAAGAGCTGATCCTCCAACTATGATTGGTAGAGGAATGCTTTTTTCTTTTAATTTTTGCGAAAGCCAGGCAGAAAAAAGAAGATGCCTTTTAAAAATATCCTTTTCATATTTTATTTTTATTAAAAGCTCTTCCATATTTAACTCCAGCACATTTCTTTATAAGCGCAGGTTTTGCAGTAAGATATTTTTTCTGGCTTTGGAGGTTTTTCCATTTTTAGGATTTTTTGTATGTTTTTTATAGCATTTTCTATTTCTTTTTCTATTTCTGGTGTAAGGATAACTTTTTCTCTTTTTCTTTCTTCTGGAAACAGCAATTCTCCTTCTATTTCAAGTCCTTTTTGTTTCATATAATAAAGATAAAATGCTACCTGCATTCTGGCGCTGTGAATGTATTTTGAGGATTTTTTTATTTCGCCTATTACTTTTTTACCAGGTAGTATGTCTATTTTTATTGTGTTGTCTATAACAAACTCTTTTTTCTGTCTTTTATAAAAAATCTCGTGAATATGTCTACCAAGCACTAAAAAATCACTTTCTTGGTCAGCTTCAATACCGTGTCCAATAAGCCAAACTTCCCGAGGACATATGTAGTAATACCATATAAGCGTGCCGTTAATGGTTATTTTTTCCATTTTAATAAATCCTTTGTTTTAACCAGTATTTAAACAAAGGGTCTTGTAGATAGTATCTATCTTCGGTTTTGTATATTATGTCTTTATCTAAAAGTATTTGGAGGATTTTTCTTAATGAGCCTACTTTTATCTCGTATTTTGCAAGGGCTTTTTCGTCGTAAAGATTTTGTCCGTTTTTTTCTACGATAAGTTTAAGAACCTTTCTCTGGTTTGTAGTAAGGTTGTCCCACTCTGTGGCAAAAAGGTCTTCTTCTCTTTCCATAATGAGTTTAAGAGTTCTTTGAAAAATCTCCTCATCTACTTCCTTTTCAGTATTTTCCCAGAGCTCATATGCAAACTGCTGTGTATAGTATGGAAAACCTCGGGTTATAGATAAAATTTCTTTTATGAAAATCTTGTCTATCTTTTTCCCTGTTTTTTCAAACTTTTCTTGAATAAATTTTGTCTATTCTTTTTCTGATATTTCTTTTATCTGAAAATGCTTAACAGACCTATAAAATGCTCTGTTTTTGTCCTGAAACATCTTTTTTAATATGCTTTTTTTTGAGCCCATAAACACATATGAGATTTTGTTTGAATGATGCTGTAATTTTGCTCTTAGCTTGTTT
>JAADDV010000040.1 GCA_013153795.1 Aquificota bacterium
CCAGGAAAAACCTGTTTTATACGTAAAACCATCACAAAACTTTAAAGAAAAAAACCTTGTTTCAGGTAGTCTAAACATCCTGAAAGCAAAACTTCCAGACGAACCAGTACTTCTTTTACTTGCATACCATCTTCAAAATGAGAGAATTGATTATGTTTTTATTGAAGATGTAAAAAAAGAGCATCAGAAAAACATAACAGATTTTGAGCTAAATGCTGACCTTCCAGTGATAAATCCACAAAAGGATATGGGAATACTTGTTATAGATAAACACTTCCTTATAAAAGAAGGGGAAAAGGGAGTCATTCCAAACATCATAAAGGCTAAAAAAACAGGAAACTTATCTATAGCCGGAGAATATGCAACTTTAGACCTTGGAGGGGAGTATTTAATAGACAAGAAAGAAAAAATAATAAACCAGCTTACAGACTTTGTAGATGAGATAAACCAGCTTTGTCTTTTAGAAGGACAGGAAGAAAACATAGAAATCCCATACAAAGAAAAGAAAACCTTTAAAGACTACCAGGGAGCTATCTACTCTGTTATAGCAGAAAACAATCTTTTTGAAGAGGGAGTAATAGGACTTTATTTCTCATATACTTCAAAAAACAACCTTGTAGCAGTAAAAACAGAAAAAGGAAAACTAAAGCCTCTTATTCAGATAAAACCTATCCCATTGTTTGAAAGCATAAGCCAAACAGGAAAGTACATACTGGAAACTATAAAAAACTCTTCACCTGAAGGGGAAAAACTTATTAAAAACTTTAAAGAAAAATTTCCACAGCTTTACTCAAAATTTGAAAATGCCGTTCTGCCAGAAACTTATGAAAAAACAGGCAATCTAACGCCGGTTCTAAACGTAGCAGCAACACTACTGGAAGTTTTCCCTTATGAAGATATGTCCTTTACAGAAGAAGCTGTTCTTTATCTGCAAGAAGAAGCTATAAACTTTAAAGGAAAAAAAGGCGTTCGCATAGATTTTGTCCTTGGAGAGATTGATGATATGTTTTTCCTTGACTGGAGCAAAATTATCCAGAGTTTAATCTCATACAAACTTGCTGGAGCAGAAAAGGATATGCTTGCATTTTCCTTATTTGATGAGCTTTCAAACTGGATTATAAACCAGGTTGCAACTATCTATGCAAAACTGAAAATAGATAATATAGTCCTTGCAGGAGACTTTTTTGTAAATCCAGCTTTAACAGGAAAACTAATTAGCTCTTTTTCAAAATATAACCTTTACATAAATAAAAAACTTCCTATGGATAAACAAAATATAGCCTTTGGAGGAATATTTGTTTAAAGGAGGAAAAAATGTGTCTTTCAATACCATCAAAGGTGATTGAGATACTCCCTGATAATTTTGCGATAGTTGACACAATGGGGGTAAAGAGGAAGGTATCCCTTGACCTGATGCCTGAACCTGTGGAAGTTGGGGACTACGTCCTGATACACGTCGGATACGCAATGACAAAAATGCGGGAAGAGGATGCCCTTGAGAGCCTGAAGATATACGAAGAAATAATACGTAAGCTTGAGGAAGAGGAAAACCAGGGGTAAATTTTAGAAAATAAGGGTATATAGCAATGATAAATCTAAAAGAGATTACAGAAGAACTTTCTATTCCAGAAGATAAGCTGTTAAAAGAGGCTTTAAAGACGTATTTAAGAAAAAAACTCTTAGAAATAGAAAGTGAAATATTCAAACTTCACAAGAAAGGGAATGTAAGCAGTATAGAGGAACTGGATAAACTTCTTAAAGAAGGAAAAATTTTAGAAGAGGAAGCCCATGATGACTACTTTTTACTGGATAATCTGGAAGCAGAAAAGGAAAAATTGATAAGGGTATTAAAAAAGGAGAATAACGATGGGGAAAATAATAATTGAAGTTCTAGAAAACATTGAAGAAACAATAAAGGTTAATTCAGAAAAAGAGTTTGATGAAGCAGTTGAAAGAATAAGAAAAAGATTAAAAAGGCTACAGCTAAAAGAAAAACTCAATCAGCTTATAGGCTCTTTTGAAATAGAAGAAGATGTAAAAGAGGAAGATTTTTATTCAAGAGGAAAATATGAATAAAAGGCTATTTGTTGATAGTAATATTTTTATAGAATCACTTAAAAATATTCCAAATAATAGGGCAGTTGAATTAATACAATTGATATTTTCTGATAGTGAAAATGTTTTCTTTTTCCTAGAATCTAACAAAGAAATACTACCGATAGCAAGAAACTTTATAAAGAAAAATAAACTGAAACCAAATGATTCTTTAATTTTGGCATCTGCAATACATTATAAACTCAATGGCATAATCACTCTGGACTCCGACTTTATAGAAGTTGCAAAAGAAGAAAATATCAAAGTTATAAACACTCCAGATGAACTAAAATCCCTTACAAGAGGAAGCTAAGATGGGAAAAGTAGACTACCTTAAGGATTTCAGGGATGCAAAAAGAATAAAAGCCCTAGCAAAACTTATTGAGAAAGAGGTCAGTAGACCTATAAATATTATGGAAGTTTGCGGAGGGCACACTCATACCATAATGAAGTACGGACTAAACCAGATACTTCCACCAGAGATAGAATTTGTCCACGGTCCTGGCTGTCCTGTCTGTATAATGCCAAAAGAAAGAATTGACCACGCTATAGCACTGGTTCAGGATGAAAATAACATAGTGGCAACACTAGGGGACATGATAAGGGTTCCCGGTTCAAAGTCTTCACTCCAAGAGGAAAGAGCAAAAGGAAAGAATGTAAAAATGCTCTATGCTCCTTTTGACGTTCTGAAAATAGCAAAAGAAAATCCAGACAAAAATGTGATTTACTTTGCAATAGGATTTGAAACCACCACACCAATGACAGCAGCCCTTATTGAAAGGGTTCTTCAAGAAGGAATTAAAAATGTATTTTTCCACATAAACCACGTTCTTGTTCCTCCTCCAATAAAAGCAATAATGGACAGTGGAGAGGCAAAAATAGATGCATTCATCGGACCTGCCCATGTGTCTGTTATTACAGGAGCACAGATGTATCAGGAAATAGTGGATTTATATAAAACTCCTGTGGTAATAGCAGGATTTGAGCCTGTTGATATTATGGAAAGTGTCTTGTGGATAGTCCGACAGTTTAATGAAGGCAGGGCAGAGGTAGAAAATCAGTACAGAAGAGCCGTCACCTGGGAAGGAAACACAAAAGCCCGCCAGATGATTTACAAATACATGGAACCGAGGGAAACATTCAGATGGAGAGGTATTGG
>JAADDV010000085.1 GCA_013153795.1 Aquificota bacterium
AAGACAAGATTTTATCCATAAGAAATCTGGCGGAATAGATTTAAACAAGAGATATCATAATTATGGTTATTTTATAACAAATATTTTAAAGCTTTTAGATAATAAACTTATATTGTCTCAATCTATAAGACACGATAGCTATAGCTCTTTTAAAGATAAGACAACTTGGAAACTAGGTGGAAAATTTCTTATAAAAGATGCGTATATTTCTGCAAATTGGGGAACTGCTTACAATGTTCCTACCCCTGACCAGTTATACAATACATATTGGGGAAATCCAAATTTAGCTCCTGAAAATGTATTACAATGGGATATATCCTTAGGCTATAAAAACTTTTCTATAACATATTTTAAAAGTCATATAAAAAATTTAATTGATTATAATTTTTCAACTTCAAAATATTCAAATTTCACTGGAAAATCTAAAATAGAAGGAATTGAAGCTAAATACTCTTACTATTTAAACAAACTAAATACATATCTATATCTATCTTATACATATTTAGATACTAAATCTCCAGATGGAAAAGAATTACCAAGAAGACCTGAACATCAAATAGGATTTGATTTAATCTGGTATCCAGATGAAAATGTAAATATTGGTTTCTCAGGAGTTTATGTAGGAAATAGAAAAGATATAGATGGAACTCAAACAGGTTATTACACTGTTATAAATGCTTTTTCAAATATGAAAATAAGTGAAAAAATCTCTACATTTTTAAAAATAAATAATATAACAGACAAATATTATCAAACAGTTAATGGTTATGCTACAGAAGGAAGGTCTGTTTATGCCGGTGTAGATATTCTTTTTTAAAAAAAGGCTCCCTAAGGGAGCCTTTTTTTATTCTGAAAGTTTATCTAACTCTTCTTTTGGAAGAATAGCTTCAACTTCTGCGTATTGTCTGATACCTGTTCCAGCAGGAACAATATTACCAATAATAACGTTTTCTTTAAGACCTTCAAGTTTATCTTCTTTTCCTTCAACAGCAGCATCAGCAAGAACTCTTGTAGTTTCCTGGAATGAAGCAGCAGAAATCCAACTTCTAGTAGAGAGAGAAGCTTTAGTGATACCAACAAGAACAGGCTCAGCTTTTGGAGGTCTTCCTCCTTCTTCAATAACTTTTTGGATTTCCTCTTCAAGGTCTATCTTATCCACAATCTCATTTAAAAGGAATCTGCTATCGCCTGGGTCAACAATTTTAACTTTTCTAAGTATCTGTCTGATAATCACTTCAAAGTGTTTATCATTAATTTCAACACCCTGTAGTCTGTAAACCATCTGAACTTCTTTAACGAGGAATTTAGCAAGTTCTTCAGGTCCCATAATCTTAAGGATATCATGTGGATTTGGGGTTCCATCTGTTAGAGGGTCTCCAGCTTTCACCTGCTCACCATCTTTTACAATAATGAATTTACCTTTAGCAATTGTATACTCTTTCTGAAGACCTGTTTCAGGGTTAAATACAATAACTTTGAATCCTTTTGATTTAAGTCTTACAACTCCTTCAAATTCAGCTTTAATAGAGCCATCATCTGTAAGAGGTTGACCTTCCATTACATGCTGACCGTTTTTAACGATAACAAGGGCATCTTTTGGAACATCATAAGTTTTTGACTCACCAGTAATTGGGTTATAAACAATAATGTCTTCAGCATCTTCATATATTCTTACAACACCATCTATCTCAGAAACAATAGCTCTATTTTTAGGTTCTCTTGCTTCCAGAAGCTCTTCAACTCTTGGTAAACCACCAACAATATCTCTAACTTTTGCTGTTTCCCTTGGTATCTTAGCTATGATATCACCAGCCTGAACTTTAAGACCTGGTTTTACCTGCAAGTATTTGTGATAGACATCTGAGTTTTCAGCTTCAGAACAAGCAAGACATTTATCCCATTTAGTTTCTAGCTGGTCAAGAGAAAGCATAAGGATTGTATTTACTGGGAGGTCATATATATACTCTTTTCCATCTTCTCCTTTGATAACTACCCTTGGAGTGTGAAGAACAGCATCTTTTGGTCTCATAAAGCTAATATCAAGGATTGTTTTTCCTGTAATAGAATCCCTTTCTTCTCTTAATGTAACGTCGAGGATTACATCTCTAAGCTCCAATTCTCCAGAAACTTCAGCAATGATTGGAGTAGAGAATGGGTCCCACTCAACAAGGGTATCTCCTGGTTTTACTTTCTGACCATCTTTTACCTTTAAGATACCACCGTATGGTGCTGGGAATCTTTCAAGGATTTTTCCTTGTTCATCCACAATCTGAATAGCACCATCTCTATTGATGATAAGTTCTTTTCCTTCTTTATCTATAACAGTTTTTACATTGAGAAGTTTTACTGTTCCTTCTACTGTAGCTTCGTGTTTTGTTTGAACTTTTTTAGCTGTAGCTGCACCACCAATGTGGAATGTTCTCATTGTAAGCTGTGTACCAGGTTCACCAATAGACTGGGCAGCAATAATACCTACAGCTTCTCCAATATCAACAAGTTTTTTCTGAGCAAGGTCTCTTCCATAACACTTAGCACATACACCGCGTTTTTGTTCACATGTAAGAACAGACCTTATTTTTACCTTTTCTATTCCTGCATTTTCTATCTCTTTCGCTTTTTCTTCATCTATTTCTTCACCAGCAGACACAATAAGTTCATTTGTGTAAGGGTCAAAAATATCTTCTGCTGCATATCTTCCTACAATTCTATCTTTGAGAGGAACAATAATTTCTCCACCTTCAATAATAGCCTCAACAACAAGTCCGTTTAATGTACCACAGTCATCATTTGTGATAACAACATCCTGAGCAACATCAACAAGTCTTCTTGTTAGGTATCCTGCTACAGCTGTTTTTAGCGCTGTATCTGCAAGACCTTTTCTAGCACCGTATGTTGAAATAAAGTACTCAACAACAGTTAATCCTTCTCTAAAGTTAGACCTGATAGGAGTTTCTATAAACTCACCAGAGTGTTTTGCCATAAGTCCACGCATTCCAGCAAGCTGTCTAATCTGGTCTTTGTTACCTCTAGCTCCAGAAAGTGCCATCATATAGATTGGATTGAATATACCTGGATATTTCTTCCCGTTTTCAACTCTTTCAGCTTTTTCTATTTCTTCAAACATCAACCTTGTTACTTCATTTGTTGTTTGAGACCATATATCAATAACTTTGTTGTGTCTTTCCCCTTTTGTAATAATTCCATCTACATACTGCTTCCAAACTTTTTCAGCAGCTTCTTCTGCTTTTCTAACAATTTCCCATTTTTGTTTTGGAACAACAAGGTCATCTACAGAAATAGAAACCCCTGCTTTTGCAGCATATTCAAAACCAAGAGCTTTAAGTTTATCTAGTGTTTGGGCAGTTATCTCATTTCCAAACTGCTCATATATTTCAGAAATAAGCTTTGATATTTTCTTTTTATCTAAAGGTTCATTTACAAATCTAAATCCTTCTGGAAGAACCTGATTGAAAATAAGTCTACCTACTGTAGTTTCTACAAGTTTTCCGTCTTTCTTAACTTTTATTTTTGCTAGTATGTCTATTTTTCCTAAATCATAGGCTAAAATTGCTTCATCTTCATTTGCAAAAACTTTTCCCTCTCCTTTTGAGCCTTCAACAATCTGGGTCATATAGTAAGCACCAAGAATTATATCCTGTGAAGGCATTGTAATAGGTTTACCATGGGCAGGAGAAAGAATGTTCTGGGTAGAAAGCATAAGAACGTAGGATTCTATTTGTGCCTCTACAGATAAAGGCACGTGAACTGCCATCTGGTCACCGTCAAAGTCAGCGTTAAATGGAGGACATACAAGAGGATGAAGTTTTATAGCCTTTCCTTCTACAAGAACAGGTTCAAAAGCCTGAACAGACATTCTGTGGAGGGTTGGAGCTCTGTTTAACAAGACAGGATGCTGTTTTACTACTTCTTCAAGGCACTCCCAGACTTCAGGAGCTTTTTCCTCAACCATTCTTTTGGCATTTTTAATAGAAGTAGCATATCCTTTTTCTTCAAGTCTTCTGTATATGAAAGGTTTAAACAACTCTAAAGCCATTATTTTTGGAAGACCACACTCGTGCATTTCAAGTTCAGGACCAACAACAATAACTGAACGTCCTGAGTAATCAACCCTTTTTCCAAGGAGGTTTTGTCTGAATCTTCCTTGCTTTCCTCTAAGGGAGTCTGAGAGAGATTTTAAAGGTCTGTTATTTTGGGTTACTATTCTTCCTCTTCTTCCGTTGTCTATGAGAGCATCAACTGCTTCCTGGAGCATTCTTTTTTCGTTTCTGATAATAATCTCAGGAGCATCAAGCTCTATTAGTCTCTTAAGTCTGTTATTTCTATTTATAACCCTTCTATAAAGGTCATTAAGGTCAGATGTTGCAAATCTTCCACCATCTAGTGGAATTAAAGGTCTAAGGTCTGGAGGGATAACAGGAATAACGTCAAGAATCATCCATTCAGGTTTATTTCCAGACTTTATAAACCCTTCAATAAGTCTAAGTCTTCTAACAAGTTTTTTAAGTTTTTGTTCAGCAACTTCTTTAAGGATTGTTTGCCTTACAGAATCTTTTATTACTTCAAAAACAGGAATGTCTGGATTTTCCTCTCTGTATTTTTTATATAGTTTTTCTATTGCTTCAGGCCCTGTAGCATATTCAAAAGCATCTTCTCCATATTCCTCTAAATATTTTTTTAGCTCTTCTTCATGAAGAAGTTGTCCAAATAAAAGAGGAGTATCTTTTGGGTCTACTACGACATAGTAATTCTTTGTAAGAATTGCATCTATTTCTTTTTCTGTTGGAATAACATCTCCAAATTTTAAACCTACTTCAGCAAGTCTTCTTGCTATTTCTGTTATAACTTTTTTATATAATCTTTCCTGTGTTTCTTTAAACTCAGGACCAAGCTCATCATATCCTATAGCATAAGATTTCATTTCTTTTCTAAGCTTTTTGGCATAAGCTTCAAGGTCTATTCTAGAGAGAATATCTTTTACTTTTTCAGCACCCATTCCATATTCATATTTTTCTGAGTGCTCATATTCATAAGCTTCTCTAAACTCTTCCTCAGACTTAACATAAAGCTTTACATATTTTGTTAAAGCTCCATCTTGAATAGGAATTGTATTTGGGTCATTTTCAAATGCTTCTTCTTCCTCTTCTTCTGGATGCTCAACAATAAGATATGACTCAAAATATATAACCCTTTCAATATCTCTAGAGGTAAGTCCTAAAAGGTTTCCAATTTTGGAAGGAGTTGATTTTAAATACCATATATGAGCAACAGGAGAAGCAAGCTCTATATGACCAAATCTTTCTCTTCTAACATCAGACCTTGTTACTTCAACTCCACATCTATCACAAATTGTCCCTTCATATTTTTTCTTTTTATATTTTCCACAAAGACACTCATAATCTTTTACAGGACCAAAGATTTTTGCACAAAAAAGTCCATCTTTTTCTGGTTTTAGTGTTCTATAGTTTAATGTCTCTGGTTTTTTTACTTCACCATAAGACCAACTTCTTATAACTTCAGGAGAAGCTAAAGTAAGTTTTATACTTTCAAATGGCATTAAGCCTTTTGCTTTGTTTTCATCTATCAAGGTAAAAACCTCCTGAAAATTTATTAAAAAGGGGAAGGGAATCTTCCCCTTAGATTAAAAGATTTCTTTTTTCTGTTTTTGTTTGTGTTTTGAAACAATATCTACTTGGTCACACTCTTCTTTAGTTCCATCTTCAAAAGTACATTGAACATCAAGAGCTAAAGCTTTGAGTTCTCTAACAAGAACCTTAAATGATTCAGGGACTCCTATATCGTAATAATATTTACCTTTAACGATAGATTCATAGACTCTTTTTCTTCCTTCTATATCATCGGACTTAACTGTAAGCATTTCTTGGAGAGTGTATGCAGCACCGTGTGCTTCAAGTGCCCAAACTTCCATTTCTCCAAATCTTTGTCCACCAAACTGTGCTCTACCACCAAGTGGTTGTTGTGTGATAAGAGAATAAGGACCTGTTGAACGGGCGTGAATTTTATCATCAACCATGTGAATAAGTTTAAGCATATACATATATCCAGCTGTTACTTCAAAATCAAAAGGCTCCCCTGTTCTACCATCTATTAACGTCATCTTACCATTTGTTTTAAATCCAGCTTTTTTAAGCATTTCTTTAATATCTTCTTCTGTTGCACCTTCAAAAACAGGAGTTCTTATAGGGATACCAATTTTTGTAAGGTCTTTTACAACTTCTTGCAGTGTTTCTTCGTCAAGAGTATTCAGATATTCCTCTAAGAATTTAACATCTTCATCTCTGTATTTCTTTACAAGTTCATCATTTGTATCATTTGCTATCTTGTAGTATTCAACAATCTTTTTGATAATCTCTTCTTTAGAGTTTATTTTCTTAAGTTCTTCTTCTAATTTCTTTCCAAGATTTTTAGCTGCAAGTCCAAGATGAGTTTCAAGAATCTGTCCAACATTCATACGGGAAGGAACACCAAGAGGGTTAAGAACAATATCAACAGGAGTTCCGTCTTCCATAAATGGCATATCTTCCTCTGGTAGTACGATAGATATAACACCTTTGTTACCGTGTCTACCGGCCATCTTATCGCCAACCTGGATTTTACGTTTCTGGGCGATATAAACTTTTACAAGTTCGTTAACACCTGGTTTTAAATCTGAGCCTTTTAAAACAGTAGCCTTTTGCTTCTCGTAAATATTTTCCCAAAGCTCTATTTGAAGTTTTGCTTTAGAAACAATATCTTCAACCTTTTTGGCAATATTTTTATCTGCTAAAAAGCCTGATGGATTTACAACAATAAATCTTAATACCTGGTCTACTTTTTCTTCAGTTATTTTTTCTCCTTTTTTAATAACAACTTTTCCAGCAATTTTTATATCTCTAGGAACTTCTTGTCCAATAATTAGTTGCTTTACAAGTTCATCTCTTCTTGAAAGAATAAACTTTTTCTTCTCTTCAAGTTCTTTTTCTAACTTCTTAATTTCTTCCTCAGCAAGTTGCTGTAGATACTTATCAGATTTCTTTCCAGGTTTCTTTCTAGCAAATACCTGAACATCTATAACAATACCTTCTACACCAGCAGGAACTCTTAAAGAAGAATCTTTAACGTCTGCTGCTTTTTCACCAAAGATAGCAAGAAGGAGTTTTTCTTCTGGTGTTGGCTGACTTTCACCTTTAGGCGTTACTTTTCCAACAAGGATATCTCCAGGTTTTACATAAGCTCCAACTCTTATAATACCGTGTTCATCAAGATTCGCTAAAGCTTTTTCAGATACACCAACAACATTTCTTGTTATCTCTTCTGGTCCAAGTTTTGTTTCTCTAGCTTCACACTCAAACTCTTCTATATGAATAGATGTAAATACATCATCTTTAACAAGTCTTTCAGATATTACTATAGCATCCTCGAAGTTATATCCTCTCCAAGGCATGAAAGCTACAAGAACATTTTTACCTAAAGATAACTCCCCTTTATATGTGGATGTTCCATCAGCTATAACAGTTCCTTTTTCTACTTTGTCTCCTCTTCTTACAAGAGGTCTTTGGTTCATACACGTTGCTTGGTTTGACCCTTTAAATTTCATAAGTTCATAAACATCAAGACCTATATCTAGTGGGTCATCTTCATTTATTTCATCAGGGTTTACACTTATAACAATTCTATCTCCTGAAACTGACTCAACTACTCCACCTCTTTTTGCAACAACTGCTGCACCACTGTGCTCAGCGACGGTTTTTTCCATTCCTGTTCCAACAAGAGGATACTCTGTTTTTAGAAGCGGCACTGCCTGACGTTGCATGTTTGAACCCATTAAAGCCCTGTTAGCATCGTCATGCTCAAGGAATGGAATTAATGATGCAGAAACAGACACAACCTGTTTAGGTGAAACGTCCATATAATCAACTTCATCAGGAGATACAAGCCTGATATCTCCTTTTGCTCTAGCAAGAACTCTTTCGTTTACAAATTTTCCTTCTTCATCTATAGGAGCGTTAGCCTGCGCTATTACATATTTCTCTTCATCATAGGCAGCAAGATATTCTATTTCATCTGTAACTTTTCCATCTACAACTTTTCTATATGGAGAAACGAGAAAACCAAATTCATTAAGAGTTGAATAAACAGTCATAGATGAAATAAGACCAATATTTTGACCTTCTGGAGTTTCTATAGGACACACCCTTCCATAGTGGGTTGGATGAACGTCCCTGATTTCAAATTTTGCACTATCCCTTGTTAGACCACCAGGACCTAATGCAGAAAGTCTTCTTTTATGGGTTAATTCTGCAAGAGGGTTTGCCTGGTCCATAAACTGGGAAAGCTGACCACCTTTTAAAAACTCTAATATAGAACCTGTTACATATCTTGGATTTATTATATCTGCAGGTTTTAAATTTGGGTCTTCTATATCAATAGTAGCAACTCTATCTCTGAATGCTTTGTTCATTCTAACAAGACCAAGTCTTGTCTGGTTTTCAAGAAGTTCACCTACAGGTCTAACTCTTCTGTTTCCAAGGTGTGCTATATCGTCAAGCTCTTTCTTTCCAAGTCTAAGCTCAAGAAGATATTTAACGATTGCTATAACATCTGGAAGAAGTATAAATCTTGCTTCATCATCTAGATAAGCCTGAACTTTTATTTCATCAAACTTTATCTTTTTAAGTTTTTCTATTACAGACTCATCTATTTTTGTTCCAGCTTTTAAAACTTCTCCATTTACTTTAACATCTTCTGCTAAAGCTAAAGGTGGATATTTAATTAAAAGTTCATCTAAATCTAGAGGTTTTATAACTTTTGGAATCTCATGAACTTTTGCATTTATCTTAACCCTACCGACCCTTGAAAGGTCATATCTTTGAGGGTCATAAAACATAGCATTAAATAGCTCATTAGCTCTTCTTAAAAAGGCTTTAGGATCCATTACTGCTGTGTCGGTAGGTCTCATTTTTCTATAAATTTCAACCCTAGCTGCATCTTGGAATGTAAACTGAGCATTTATTTTAGGTTCATCTTTTTTTAATGTTTCTATAAGAATATTTCCATAAGGAGATTTTCTAAATACAAGAGGAGAAATAGCTACAATTTCTTCTATATTATATCTGTCATCAGATAAATATCTTTGAAGATTTTTAATCTCTACATTTTGTTCTTTTCTTATTGTTATAAGATTTCCTTTTTCATCTTGTTCTTCTGTTGTATATGTGATAAAAATTTCATCATTTTCAAGTTCTTGCTCTAGCTCTAAAGCTGTTAAAACAGTTCCTGTATTTTGGTCTACAAACTCATCATTAACTTTTTTATAGTATTTAACATCACCGTAGAAAGTTTTTAAGATTTTATAAGCTGTATCAAGTCCAAAAGCCCTTAAAACTGTTGAACCTAAAAGTTTTCTTCTATCTATTCTTGCATTAAAGATTTCAACATTTGTTGCATATTCAAATTCAAGCCTTGACCCTTTTTCAGGTATTACAGAACCTTTATATATAATTCTTGTAAGAATATCTTTTGTTTTATCTTCTTTTGCCTCAAAGAAGATACCAGAAGACCTAATAAGCTGTGAGACAACAACTCTTTCACTACCATTTATAATAAAGTAAGCTTTATCTGTTATTAAAGGAACATCACCAAAATAAACCTTTTGTTTTCTTATGGTTCTTGGTATAACTTCACCAGTTGTTTCATCTACTTGATTTACTATAAGTTCTAAAAGAACCCTTAAAGGGGCACTATATGTTAATCCTTTATATTTACATTCTTCTACAGAATATTTTTCTTTATATATAAGAGTTCCACCACAATGAGGACATGGAACTCCTTTTCCGCCTACTACATCTTCAGGAAGAGGCTTTCTACATCTTCCACATTCCCAATCTCCAATCTCATAAGCTATATAATTTATTGTTATTTGTCCATTTGGGTCTTCAAAAGGAAATGAAGTTCTAAATATATTTTCTAAACCTTTGTTTTCTCTTTCATAAGGATTTTTGTTAAACTGTATAAAGTCTTCAAAAGATTTTTTAGGAACATGTAGAAGGTCTGGGGGAGTTAATACCTCTTTTCTTCTAGAAAGATTTTTTCTAAGAGGATTATAAGGTAATTTTTTGATAGTTCTCATATTCGCACCACCTTCTTTGGTTTGTTTTATTTTTGAAAATGTATATAAATGAAGAAAGGCAGACTACCCCATGAGCAGTCTGCCTTCAGCTGTATTATAAAATAGTTTATTTTTGAAAAAGAGCAACTTACTTAATTTCGACAGTAGCACCAGCTTCTTCAAGTTTTGCTTTAATTTGTTCTGCTTCTTCTTTAGATACTCCTTCTTTAATTGGTTTTGGAGCACTATCAACAAGCTCTTTAGCTTCTTTAAGTCCAAGACCTGTAATTTCTCTAACAACTTTAATAACATTAATCTTTTTATCTCCAGGACTTTGAAGAATTACATCAAACTCAGTTTTTTCTTCTGCAGCAGCACCACCAGCAGCACCACCAGCAGCAGGAGCAGCTGCAACCATAGCAGCAGCAGAAACACCAAATTCTTCTTCTAATTCTTTAACAAGCTCAGCAAGCTCTAAAACAGTCATGTTTTTAATAGCTTCTTTAATTTCTTCTTTGCTTATTGTTGCCATACTATAGAAACCTCCTTAAATTTTTTCACTTTACAGACTAACCTTGCTTTTCTTTTTCTTCTTTAATTGCATTTAATACCATAACAGCTTTCTGCGGAACAGCATTAAGCACACGTACAAAGTTTGTAATAGGTGCTTTCATTGTAGCAAATAGTTTTGCAAGAAGCTCCTCCCTGCTTGGCAGTGAAGCTAATTCTTCTATTTTTTCTGGAGTTACATATGTCCCTTCTAATAAACCACCTTTAACTTTAGCACTTTCACTTGTTTTTAAAAATTCTTTTAAAGCTTTTGCTGCATCTACTATATCTTCATATGCAAAAATAACCGCAGAAGGCTCTTTAAAAATATCTATTTTATCATAAAGCTCAGTTCCATTACAAGCTCTATAAAGAATTGAGTTCTTTATAACTTTAATTTCTGCGTCTTTTTTCTTTATAGCTTTTCTAAAATCAGCCATAGAGTTTGCATCAACACCTGTAAAATCGAAAATAACCATTAATTTTGCTCTATTTATTTTGTCCTGAACTTCTTCTACAACTTTTTGTTTCTTCAGTATTGATTTTCTTACTTCAGCTACCGCCATTTTTATCCTCCAAATTAAGCTGCTTTAGCTTCTAGAGATTTAAGTATAGAAGCTAAATCCAGTTTGACAGATGGGCTCATTGTTGTTTTCATAACAAGGTTTTTCATATATTGACCTTTTAATCCAGAAGGTCTAAGCTTTTGAACTGTTTCTATAACTTCTAAAGCATTTTCTACAAGTTTTTGATTATCAAAAGAAACTTTTCCTATAGGAACATGAAGATTTCCTGTTTTATCTACTTTAAATTCAACTCTTCCTTTTTTAGCTTCTGCTACAGCTTTTTTAACATCTTGTGTAACTGTTCCTACTTTAGGGTTAGGCATTAGGCCTCTAGGACCAAGAATTCTACCGAGTTTTGCTACCTTTGGCATCATGTCAGGAGTTGCAATAACAACATCAAAATCAAGCCAGTTTTCATTTAAAATCTTGTTTATAAGTTCTTCACCACCAACATAGTCAGCTCCTGCTTCTTCTGCTTCTTTAACTTTTTCTCCTTGAGTTATAACAAGGACTTTAAGTTCTTTTCCAAGTCCGTGTGGTAAAACAACCGAACCTCTTACCATCTGGTCTGCATATTTAGGGTCAACTCCAAGTCTGAATATAAGTTCTACAGTTTCATCAAACTTTCTCTGTAGAACTTTTTCCATTTCTTTAATAGTTTCTACTGCTTCCTCAAGAGAGTAAGCTTTGTTTTTATCAACAAGTTTTAAAGCATTTAAGTATTTTTTTCCTCTTTTTGCCATGATTATGCCTCCATTCCTTCTACTTCAATTCCCATACTACGTGCAGTTCCAGCAATAGACCTCATAACAGCTTCAATATCATCTGTATTCATGTCTTTTAGTTTAATCTCAGCAATTTCTCTAAGCTGCTCTTTTGTTACTTTTCCTACCTTTTCTCTTTTAGGGTCAGAAGCACCTTTTTTAATTCCTGCAGCTTCCTTTAGAAGATAAGATGCTGGAGGAGTTTTTAGAATAAATGTAAATGACCTATCGTTATAAACTGTTATAACAACAGGCACGATAGTTCCAGGCTTTAAATCTGCTGTTGCAGCATTAAAAGCCTTAACAAATTCCATAATGTTTACACCATGCTGACCAAGAGCTGGACCAACAGGTGGCGATGGTGAAGCTTGTTGAGCTGGAATCATCAGCTCAATTGTTCCTACAACTTTTTTTGCCATTTAAAATAGCACCTCCTTATATTTTCTCCACCTGGGAGAAACTAAGTTCAACCGGTGTTAATCTCCCAAAAATGGTTACTAAAACAATTAATTTTTCTTTTTCAGGTATTACTTGGTCTACTACTCCTGTAAAGTTCATAAATGGACCTTCAATAACTCTAACTTTATCTCCTTTCTGGAATAGAAGCTTTTTAACTTTTGGAGCACCTTTTTGAATTTGATTTAGGACTTTCATAACGTCTTTTTCATCTAATGGAACAGGAACACCACCTGCACTTACAAATCCTATGATATAAGGGGTTTTCTTTATTAAATCTATTAAATCATCATTAAGCTCTGCTTTTATTAATAAATAACCCGGAAATACTTTATTCTCTAAAACTATTCTTGCTTCTGTTCTATTTTCTTTACACTGTATTTTTTGTCCTGGTTTGTATATAGGGCTGTGTTGAACGCACTGTTCATCACCTTCTACACTTTCAACAACTTTTACTTTTCCATCTTCTATAATAAATTTTGTTGTTCCCTTTTTACCTTGAACTTCTATTTCTCTATTTGCACCTTTTAATGAAACTCTATATTTTTCTTTTCCTAAAGCTTTTATTACAACTTTTTCTTCTGCTGGAACTAAAACTTCATCTACAAGATGTTTCATATTATGAAGTTCCAGCATTCTAAGAAGATTTTCTTTTGCTCTAATTTCTAAATTTGATTGGGTATAAAGGGCATACCATTTTTTCTTTTCTTCTTTTTTCTCTTCTTTTTCTTCAAAATCTTCTTTTGTTTCTATATTTTCTTCGTTATTATTTTCTTGTGGTAATATTTGGTCAGATATTTCTTGATTATTTTCAAATATATTTTGATTTTCGATATTTTCAGACTGTCCCTTCTTTTCTTCAGACATTTATATTAACCTCAGATTATCATTTAAAAAGTATGTCCATAATTTTTTGAAAAAGTAAATCTAAACTCCATAAATAGACAGAAATAATTAAAGTGAAAACAATAACTGCAATAGTGGCATTTTTAACTAACTCTTTAGAAGGCCATGTAACTTTTTTTAACTCTTCATTAACTTCCTTTAGAAACTGGATAATTTCTGTTGGCTTCAATTTTATCCCCTTAAAATGAATAAACGGGGCAGGAAGGACTCGAACCCTCGACCGCGGGATTTGGAGTCCCGTGCTCTACCAACTGAGCTACTGCCCCTTTTGAAATTTATTTTATCTCTCTATGTAAAGTATGTTTTCTACAAAATTTGCAATACTTTTTTAACTCTAGTCTTTCTTGATGTTTCCTTTTATTTTTAGTAGTTGTATAGTTTTTTCTTTTGCATTCTGTGCAGGCTAATGTAATTATCTCTCTTGCCATTAGATTATCCCCTTATCTATTATTCAATAATTTGAGTAACAACACCAGCACCAACAGTTCTACCACCTTCTCTAATAGCGAATCTCATCTGTTCTTCAATAGCAACTGGCACCATTAACTCAACTGTAAGCTCTACGTTATCTCCTGGCATTACCATTTCCTGTCCTTCAGGAAGCTCTACTACTGTTCCTGTTACGTCTGCTGTTCTGATATAAAACTGAGGTCTATATCCTAAGAAGAATGGAGTATGTCTTCCTCCTTCCTCTTTTGAAAGAATATATACTTGAGCTTTAAATTTCTTGTGAGGAGTAATAGTTCCTGGCTTTGCTAATACCTGCCCTCTCTCTACCTCATCTTTTCCTATCCCTCTTAATAAAACCCCTACGTTGTCCCCTGCTACTGCTTCATCTAACGTCTTTCTAAACATCTCTATTCCTGTTACTACTGTCTTCTTTATCTCATCTGTCATCCCTACTATCTCTACTTCCTCTCCAACTTTTAACGTTCCCCTTTCTACTCTTCCAGTAACAACTGTTCCTCTACCTGAGATTGTAAATACGTCTTCTATAGCCATAAGGAAAGGTTTGTCTGTTGCTCTTTCTGGAGTTGGGATATATTCATCCATAGCATTTAAAAGCTCTTCTACAGACTTAACCCATTTTTCTTCATCGTTTAAAGCTCCAAGAGCAGAGCCTCTGATAACAGGAACTTCATCTCCTGGGAATTCGTATTTATTTAAAAGCTCTCTAACTTCAAGCTCAACAAGCTCTAAAAGCTCTTCATCATCAACCATATCACATTTGTTTAAGAAAACAACGATATAAGGGACGTTAACCTGTCTAGCAAGGAGGACGTGTTCTCTAGTTTGAGGCATAGGGCCATCAGCAGCAGAAACAACGAGGATAGCACCATCCATCTGAGCAGCACCAGTAATCATGTTTTTGATGTAGTCAGCGTGACCAGGACAGTCAACGTGAGCGTAGTGTCTTTTTTCAGTTTCATATTCAACGTGAGTAATATTTATAGTAATACCTCTATCTCTTTCTTCAGGGGCTTTATCGATATCACCGTAACCTATGAATTCAGCTAAACCTTTTTTAGATAAAACGTATGTGATAGCTGCAGTAAGAGTAGTTTTTCCGTGGTCAACGTGTCCTATTGTTCCTACGTTTACGTGCTCTTTTTTCCTTTCAAATTTCTCTCTTGCCATCTTT
>JAADDV010000188.1 GCA_013153795.1 Aquificota bacterium
ATATGATATTTTAAGTAGATTTTCATATTCTATAAATCCACTTTTTACATCTTCCGCTCGAATATAGGGAACTCCATCATTTGTAAAGCTTTCCCCTTTGGGCAACCTTTTTCCTCCCAGAATACTAGATATAGTTTTAAGTTTTTTGTATGGTTTCTCTTCTATTATTTTAATCTTTTCTAAATATTCTTTCTTAAAAAACTCACTATCTAATCTAAAATCTGGATTGTCTTTTTTTACATCACTTAACTTTAATTCTACTGCTTCCAATTTATCTAGTAGTCTTTTATACTTTCCCTCATCAAATCCTTCTTCACTTAACTTTTTTTTTACAAAACTAAATCCTTCCTTTTTTGCAAATTCTAAAAATGCTTCTGCTATACCTTCTGGTGTTTTTACTCCCTCAAAGTATGTTTCAACTGAATATAAATCATGTTTTACTATTAGATGTCCATATTTATCTAAAACCTTTTCCTCTGGGTTTTCTAAAGCTTTCTTTTTAAATTCTTCTGGTAGTGGTGGAATTTTACCTTCTTCTTCCCATCTTAAAAAGTCTTTATATTTTACGAATATTTTTTCTCCGCTGTTATCTTTGCTTGGTTCTTCCATTGTTGCAAAAAAGATTGAATAATCCTCAACCTTTGGATTTATTTTGTCATCCCATTTTTGTAAAAATAGAACGCTTGTTTTTGTTCCCGTATGTGGTTTAAAAACATTTTGATGTAATCCTACAACAGCTAGTATTCTTGCGTGCTGGCTTATAAATTCTCTTATATATTTATCTGTTGCATTATTTAGTCTTCCTTGTGGTAGAACTATCGCCATTCTTCCACCGGGCTTTAACATCTTTAAAGCCCTTTCAATAAACAAAATATCTCTGCTTATCTTTAATGGATATTTACCTTTTTTATTAGCTCTTGATATTTCATATTTATGAATAATTCTGCTTTCCTTTATATCTCCTGCAAATGGTGGATTTGTTAAAACAATATCAAAATTAAATTCTGAATAATCTCCTTTTGATTTAACTAATCTTCTTAGCTTTTTCCAGCCTTCAAAATATTTATCCTGCCAATCTTCATCTTTTATCCACTCTTCCCATAACTCATAATCAAGTGAATTTAGTTTTATTACATTTGAATGTCCATCTCCAGCTATAAGATTAAGAAGTTTTGCAACTCTAACAACCTTTTCATCAAAATCTATTCCAAAAACTTTTCTTTCTACATACCTTTTAGCGTCTGGGTGTTTTTCCTCGGCTGTTAAAAGCTCTTTTTCTGTTAAATTGTGTCTTTTATATATTTTTCTCCAAACCTCAAAAACTGCATGTAAAGGAAATCCAAAACTACCACATGCAGGGTCTATTATATAATCTTCCTCGTCAGGATTTAACATTTTTACTGCCATATCTATTACATAACGAGGGGTGAAATATTGTCCCTTTTCACCTTTGCTTGTTTTGTTTACTAGATACTCAAATGCTTCATCTATAACATCTAAATTTGTATTGAATATTTTTATATCTTGCAAAGACGATACACATATTGATAAATGAGATGGGGATAATTCAATTTTACTATCTTTAGGGAAAATCCCCTCCCATTCTTCTTTTGCTTCATCAAAGAGTTTTTGAATTTTTTCCTTTAGCTCAAAATCCGTTTCACCATAATTTCTAAACTCTAAATCTCTATTTTTGTCTCTAATACTCATTAATTCATCATATAGCTTTGTAAAAATAAGTTTGAAAACTTCTTCAAAAACATCAACACCAGCATTTGCTAAAACTTCGTCTTCTAAATCTAGAATGATGTTTTTTAAAGAGATTTTCTCATTGGTAAGTTTATCTACTTTTTTTAAATCTTCTATTGTGAATTTTTGCTTAAGTAAATCTTTTAGACTTTGGTTAGCCTTTGGAATATCGGGTATATTTTCAAAATAATTTGGGTCTTTTCTATGGAAATACTCTATTCTCTCTCCATTAGTCCAAACAGCTATTGGTGCTCCTGTTGCATTAGTATAGCTTTTTAGCTGTTGCTTTCCCTCTTTTAGTTTTGGCTTTTTAACTTCTACTATTATATAAGGTATATCTGGTCTATTTTTTTCTGTTATTACTATATCTGCCTTTTTTACTTCTCTACCAAAATATATTGGATATTCTAATTTAATTCTATCTTTTGGATATGCATACTCTTTTAAAAGCTTTCTTAAATATAGTTGCCTAATAACTTCTTCAGGCTTAAGTTGAATTTCCTTGTCTCTTATTACACATTTTGTATAGTAAGCTTTTCCTTTTTTTGTTTCCTTTTCAAAAATAGAGTTTTCTAAATCCTGTATTATTTCGTCTGAAAACAAATTTTGATTTATTTTATAATTGCTATCTTTCAATATCTTATCTATCTTCATTGTTTTCCCTCAATCTATTAACATTTTTAATATTTTATATGCAGGTTCATAAACTTCGTTGGTTTCTCTATCTGGGATAATCTCTCCATGAAATAGCACATTTCTTAAAGAGTATAATATATCAATTAAAGCTGAAAAAATTAAATCTTGTTCTTTTATAAATTTGAAGTTTCCAAATTTATAAAAGTTCCCATTAGACACTTGAAGAAAATTTATTATTTTAAAAGGGTTTAATTCATTTGTCATTATATTTATAATCTTTTCTTTTTGTGCTAGAGACAATTTACGAAATTTATTATCCTGAATAATAAACTCTCTTATTTTGTCCTTATATTTATATATACTTTCATAATTTATCTTTAAGTCCGTTAAATTTAAAATATATCCATTTCTATTTTTAACTTTAACTTTATCGAATTTAACATAATTTTCTTCTGTATTAATAGAATTTCTCACAATTTCATATTCAATATTACGATATGTCAAAGTTTCTCCTTTACTTGATTTATCTATATTTACATACTCCTCAAAAGATAATCTTATTCCTTTATGTTTAATTTCTTTGTTTTGTAATTTATAATGTAAAAATCCTAATTGCTCTCTAAAGTAAGAATGCTTTTCCCCACTTCCATTTAATAATGAATTAAATTTACTTTTTATATTACTGCTTCTTTTAATTTCTTCTAATATCTTTCTATCAGTTTTTATATTTGGATAATGATTTCTATACCATGCATTAAAAGCTATCCATGCTTTAACAAAATTCGTAAACCAGTCAATATCTGAAAGTTGTTTCCA
>JAADDV010000114.1 GCA_013153795.1 Aquificota bacterium
AGAAGCAATAACAGAAAAATAAGAATGTTTTAAAACTTCATAAGAAGGGTATGTAAAATCTTTTTTCGTGATTAAAGAAACAGATAAATCTTTATAGGAAGAAATAATCTCTTTAGCAAGATTTTCAACATTTTCAGTTATTGGAACTAAAAAATGGGTTGAAAAATCTTCTGATAATCTTTTTCCAGCTCGCAGCATAATAGGAAGAAGAGTTTTTACCTCACTTTCTCTACTTCCAGGTAAAAAACCGATTAAGGTTTTATCTTCTGGAATCTTGAGTTTTTTTCTAAAACTTTCCTCTGTTTCTTCAGTTTTTATTATATCAAGAAGAGGATGCCCTACATACTCTAGTTTGAAGTTTTTTCCTATATAATCTTTGTATATTTCTTTTTCAAAAGGCCATATAGAAATAAGAACATCTGTATTTTTTACAATTTTTGGTATTCTCCCTTTTCCCCATGCCCATACCTGAGGTGCTATAAAGTAAACAGTTTTTATTCCTCTTTTTTTAGCTTCCTCTAAAAGCTTAAGATTAAAACCTGGAAAGTCTACCACTATTAGAAGGTCAACTCCTTTATCTAGTTCTTCAACAGCTTTTTTGAAAGTTTTCTTTATATGAAAATATTTTGGTATTGCTTCTGTAATACCTACAACGGATATGTTTTCTATCGTATCAATAGACTGACATCCTGCTTCCCTCATCTTAGGACCAGTAATGCCAATCCACTGAACATCAGGCATTCTTTTTATAAGCTCTGAGGCGTAATTATCTCCAGATATTTCACCAACACTGATAAAAATCCTTTTCATAAACTATCTCCTATTGATGGAAAGTCCAGAAGATACCTTCCAAAACTTGAAGAAAAACTAGGTTTAAAAAATAAAATACTATTTAGTTTGAAACTAGGACAGAAAGAGGTATATCTCCTTTAGTAAGATGCTGTCAAGTGCTCTAATCTAACATGGTCTTTATGCATAATCTCTAAAACTCCTAATCTATTGTAAAATAGCCAACTTCATTCTCCAGAAATATTTTCTCTAGCTTCTAGCATAAGTTTTTTCATGCGGTATACAGCTTCATGGAGACCCCAAAATACTGAGTTTGCAATAATAGAATGTCCTATATTAAGCTCTTCTATTTCGGGAATAGCAGCTATAGGCTGAACATTTGTATATGTAAGACCATGCCCTGCAAATACTGATATACCTTTCTTTTTTCCATAAGATGCAGCCTTTCTTATCCTTTCTAGCTGTATCTGAATATCCTTTCCTGTTGCATTTGCATATTCTCCTGTATGAAGCTCAACAGCATCTACACCAGCCTCAATAGAAGCATCTATTTGCTTTTCATCAGGGTCTATAAATGTTGCTACGCTTATGCCTGCCTCTTTTAGCTGGGCTATATACTCCTTTAAATAAGAAAGCATATTAACAACATCAAGCCCTCCTTCTGTTGTGATTTCTTGCCTTTTTTCAGGAACAAGAGTAACTCTATCTGGCTTTATATCTATTGCTATATTTTTCATTTCTTCTGTTGCCGCCATTTCCATATTAAGAGGTATTCTTTTTATAGCGCATCTAAGCCTGATAACGTCTTCATCTTGAATATGTCTTCTATCTTCTCTTAAATGAAATGTTATTTGGTCTGCTCCTGCATCTTGAGCTATTAAAGCTCCTTTTACAGGGTCAGGCTCATACGTTTTTCTTGCCTCTCTGATTGTTGCAATATGGTCAATATTAACTCCAAGTCTCATATTGTCTCCTTAAAGGGTAGTTATAGTCAGGACGAAATAAATTTTACATTATATCCAAAGGTGAGGAGAAATGTATAGGATAATACTTGTTTCTTTTCTTTTAATGGTGAATATTGCTTTTTCCATGCAAATAAGGACAGGTAATCACCCTGATAAATTCAGGGTAGTTTTCGATGTTAAAGAAAAAACCACTTTTGAGTATATTCCTTTTTTCGACCTTAATATAATTATCCTTTCGGTTAATAAGGATATTTCTGTATTCAATGAAAGAATTTTTAAAAACCCAAAAGTTAAAAAATATATAAAAGATATCGATATTATAAAGAGTCAGGGAAATACGAAATTTGTTATTGAGTTTGATAGGTCTATTAAAGGGGTTGAAATTTTTACTTTAAAAAACCCCTATAGAATAGTTGTAGACTTTATAAAAACAGATAAACACAAGAAAAGAAAAGATAGTATTTTTGTAAGAAAAGAAAAACCAAAACAAAAGAAAGTTAAAAAGGTAGATGTTGCTTCTATAGATGAAGCAGACAGATTGATAAGACAGATTATTCAAAGTAATACTTCTACAACTAATAAGGTTGTAGCTAAAAGAAAAAGTAAGAAAAGATATTATTCAAGGAGGAAAAAAATTATAGTAATAGACCCAGGACACGGGGGAAGAGACCCAGGAGCAGTAGCATATGGACTTAAAGAAAAAGATGTAAATTTAAGATTTGCAAAAACCTTAAAAAGAATTTTAGAAAGAGATGGTAGATTTAAAGTTTACCTAACAAGAAATTCTGATAGATTTGTGTCCTTATATAGAAGGACATTATTTGCTATAAAAAAAAGAGCAGACCTTTTTATCAGTATCCACTGTAATGCTTCCCCTTCTAGAAGAGGATATGGAACATATGTTTATACTTTAAATCTTAGAGGAGCTCGTTCAAAACTTGCAAGGATGGTTGAGCAAAGAGAAAATAGAGTTGTTATAGACTATGTAAAAGTAAGTGCTAATCCATATGTTAATCGTATAGTTGCAGACCTTGCTATTAGCAATACTATGACTCATGGGTTGATATTTGCAAAACATTTAAAGAAACATTTGAGAAAGACAGTAAGATTTAGAGATATAGACAGTGCTAATTTTGCTGTTTTAAAAACTCCAGGAATTCCTTCAGTTTTGATAGAAACAGCTTATATAACAAATCCTAGAGAAGCAAGGCTTCTTAGAAGTAGAAAATTTATTGAAAAATTTAGCAGGTCAGTATATAAAGCAATAGTTGATTATTTCTTTTAATAAAGGAGATTTTTTGTGATAATTGGAATTGATATAGGAAATACTACAATAGAGATAGGTTTTATAAAAAATTTAAACACAATTAGAAGTTTTAAACTTTCAACAGATTTAAAAAAAACAAAAGATGATTGGCTTTTAGTTTTAAGTAATATTTTTC
>JAADDV010000056.1 GCA_013153795.1 Aquificota bacterium
GTAATATTTGGCATTATATAAAGCTTTTAAAACTTCTTGAAAAAAAGATTTTTTCTCAACAGCCTCAGGATACAGATTTTTAAACTTTTCTATATAAAATCTTTCTTTTTCTGTTTCAGAAAGCTTTTTCCACGGTTCTTCTTCTATCTCTTTTCTAGAAAAACTTATTTCTTTTGTTTCTAAAGTTACTGTCCTTTTCATATATGGATTAAAAAACTTAAATACCACTGGCTTTATTTTTAGACTATCTAAATAAACAATCCTGAATTTTTCTTCCTGATATACATTTTCAAGATTTTTTTCTACGATATATCCAACTTTTTTTCCTGAACCATTTTTTACAACAAGGGTATGTCTTGGTAAAAAAGGAAAACCTTTTCCCTTTATTTTTAGAGTGTATGTCCCTACGCCGTTTTTTCCTTCAAAATGCCCTTTAATAGAAAAATCACCAACATATTTTATATTTTCTGGGATAGGAACAATAAGAAATGTTCTGTCTGATAAAATTCTCTGCCTTTCTTTAAAAATGTCTGTCTCAAAAAAAATACTAAAGGGCAAAAGACTCTTTCCTTCTTTTAAAAAATAAAAAACAAACTCTTTTCTTAAAACGCCATTTTCTAAAGAGGATTTTTTTTGGATATAAACATTTTCTTTTATGTCAGAAACTATTTTTATATGATTTAAAGCTTCTTCTGATATGTTTACAGGTTTTACTTTAAAAATAACTTTTAAAGGCTCTTTTACATAAAAAATCTCTTTGTCTGGATAAACAATATCCACATCAAACTTTATATTCTGTTGAAAAGATATTTCTTTTCCGTATACATAAAAAGTCAGCAAAAGAAAAACAAAGAAAATCCTAAACATATCTTTCCCTTATAGATAAAAACCACATTTTTACAAAAATCAAAACAAAAACAAAGAGAGCAAGAACTTTTATCCATAAGTCTACAGGTTTTTCTACCTCAAGTCTGTATTCCTTTATTAAAGATGGCTCTAAAGAGTTTATTTCAGTGAATACTTCTCTAAGAGCTTTTTCATATCTGTCTTTTATAAAAAAGGCTTTCCCATTTGAAGCCTCAGAAAGTCTTTCAAGATTTCTAAAGTTTAATCCGCTACTTATTCCTATAGAGTAAATCTTTGCCTTTATCACTCTGTTTTTTGCTATCACATCTTCCAGTGTATGACTGCTGTTTATATCCCCACCATCTGATAACAGAATAATGATTTTGTTTTTCTGGTTTATATCAAAAATATTTAGAGAATCTATAAGGGCATCATACATAGCTGTCCCACCTATATCCACCATTGCAGGATATATAGAAGGAATGATTTTAAGAAGATATCCTTTGTCAGATGTAAGTGGAGAAAGCCTAAAAGGAAGATTATCAAACACCACAAGGGCTATTCTATCTTCTTTGCTTCTTTTTAATAAAAAATCTCTGATAATCTCTTTTGCGATTTTCAATTTATTATTTTCTTTCATAGAATTACTTACATCTAAACAAAGAACAATGTTGTAAACCTTTTTTTCTGAATAAAAGTACTCTTTTTTATATGGAAACATAGCTATAAGTGTTATAAAAACTGTTAAAAGTATCCATAAAAAAGGCAGATACTTTACAGAAAATCTTTTTTGTTTCCCAAACAGTTCTATATGGGGAAAGTAAATAACTTTTCTGCTTTTTATAAAGATAGAGCAGATAACAACACATATAAGAGTTATTATTCCTATAGGTAAAAACTGCCAGTATTTAAAAAGCACTTCCATTTTTAACCTTTGCTGTTTTTATATACTCTAAAAATTTTCTTATAAGGTCTACTGTCTCTTTATCAAGCTGGTTTACTGTTTTTTTGTATTTATACTCTTCAAGTTTCTTTAGTAACTGCTCATTATAAGGAGTTTCCACTTTATGGATAAGAAATGTGATTGTATACGCCGTTTCTTTTGGATTTTTTAAATTTATTTTTACTTGAGTTTCTTTCTTTTTTAAATGAAAAATATCTATTTTTTTCAAAAATTTAAAAAAAATAAAAAAAGCTAATATAAAAAATATAGGTATAAGAAGAAAACTTACAAGAGAAATATAATCAACCTGTATAGAATATATCTCAAATATATGAAAGATTTCTCTATTCATAAAGCTTGAACTTAAGATTTTATTTTTTCAGGACAATGATTACAGTCAAAAGAGAAGAAGCATTAATGCTTCTTCTCGCCTTTTGCCATTCTTATAGCATGTTTTATAAGAGGAGCTATCATTCTAATGTTGTCTTTTACACCGCCAGTGCTTCCAGGAAGGTTTATCACAATTGTTGAATCACCGATTATTCCACAAACACCTCTTGATAAAAGAGATTTTGGAGTAAACTTTATTCCTACTATTCTCATTGCTTCTGAGAAACCTATCATCTCTGTTCTTATTACTTCTCTTGTAGCTTCTGGCGTTGTATCTCTCTTACTAAAGCCTGTTCCACCTGTTGTAAATATAACATCAACTTTTCCTTCAAGCTCTTTCAGTTTTTGGGCTAAAAGGTCTTTTTCATCAGGAAGTATCTCATAGTGAACTACACTTCCACCAAATTCATCTTCTATAATATTAATAGCTGTTTTTCCGCTTCTGTCTTCAGCTTCGCCTCTTGCGCATGTATCAGAAAGGGTTATAACAGCACATTTTAAACCTTCTAAATCTTCAGCATAATCAGATTTTCCACCTCTTTTAGAAACAAGTTTTATATCACTAATGCGCATATCCTTGTCAAATGCTTTTAGCATGTCATACACATTTAAAAGAGCCGCAGACACTGCTGTCAAAGCTTCCATCTCAACTCCAGTCCTACCAACACATTTAACTTCTGCTGTTACATATACACCATCATCTTCAAGCTTTGTGTCTACCTGAACGTGGTCTATCATTATATTATGGCAGAAAGGAAGAATATCTGGCGTCCTTTTAGCACCTAAAAGACCTGCCATCTGAGAAGCTAAAAGAACATCTCCCTTAGGAACTTGGCCTTTTTTTATCATTTCTATACTTTCTGGAGATAGATATATTTTACCTTCAGCCTTCGCTGTTCTAATAGTTTCAAACTTATTTGATACATCAACAGGCTTAAAACCCATAAAATCCTCCTTAAATAAAAAGAGTTTTTATTTGAGAATAACGATATTATACAGATATTCTAGATAGGAAAATGTAAAAATTTTTTATAAATGTTGCACTTAGTTTGTGCAACTATCTATTGACAAAAGTATAATAAGACCTCATACTGTAATCGTGTAGATAAAGAAGTTTGAAGTGTTGAAGGCGCCTTCAACGTAAATCCCTTCCACAGAGCTCAAAGGGGCTTTAAACTCTCTTTATCTCAAAAGCTAAATTTTAATTTTTTGGAGGTTTTTTTAGTAATGCGTCTTAAAGGTACAGTTAAATGGTTTAACTCAAAGAAAGGATACGGATTTATCACAAGAGATGATGGTCAGGGAGATGTTTTTGTTCATTTCTCAGCTATCAATGAAAACGGCTTTAAGTCTTTAGAAGAAGGCCAAAGAGTTGAGTTTGAAATTGTTAAAGAAGAAAAAGGCGAAAAAGCACAAAACGTAGTTAAATTATAAATAAAATCTTAAAAATGGGGCTTTAAAGCCCCATTTTTAAATTCAAGAATTTAATCTTAAAAGCAAATTTTATACAAAATCAAACTTTCTCCTTTTCAAATCAAAAATTTAAAACTTCAAATAAATTTTATAAAATCCATTATCTATATTATCTAAATGTTTTTTAGCTTTTTACTTACAGTTAAATACAGCAAACACTTTTTAAGAAATAATAAAGTTGCTTTTTATCTAAAGCTAATTAAGTATTTTTTTCTGTCCCACCTTCAATGTTTATTATAAGAATTTTTAGCTCTATAAATGTTTTGCCAAATTTTTTACCTTTAAAAATAGGCTTTTCTACAGGTTTTGAAGCTACAAAATCTCTAAATCTATAACAGAGACCTAATCTTTATCAAAAAGATATAAGCTTTTTGATTTAAAACTTTTATCTCTTTTTTAAGAAAAAACTCTAAAATCTATATCTTCAAAAATACTGTTTTTCTTTTCTAACCAGTTTAAAAAAGATTCATCTATATTTTCTTTTAAAAGCATATCTTTAAGTTTTAAAAAGTTATTTATGTGCTCTTTTGTTCTTCTTGTAGCGTATTCTTTTGCTGTTTGAGTTGTCATAAGGAATGCCCAATCACTACTTTGAGCTAAAAGAAGCTCTCTAAGCATTTGAGTTAAAACCCTTTGTTTTGTCTTATCCTGCTCAGCAACATATTTCTTAGCAAGTTTTTCCATTTCATCAGCCATATAATGGAGGTGTCTGTAAATCCAATCATTTCCTTCATTTAACCATACATAATAGTATCCTTTATCTCCCCATGATGAAGGAGAAGGTTGTTGAAGTTGATTTTTAGAGTAAATTTCTAGATATTCTAAAGGGGTTATAGCTTTAAATTGTTTGTGTTTATCTATTTCTTTAAATAGATAGTAAAGAAAATCAGGACCTTCAAACCACCAGTGGCCAAAAAGCTCAGCATCATATGGAGATACAACAACAGGTTTTCTATCCATTAATTTGGAAAGATAATCTAATTGTAAATCTCTTGCCCAGTGAAAGTGCTTGGCATGTTCTTGAGCTCTTTCTTGGGCAAATTCAGGGATATAAGGTTTTTTTTCCCCAAGGTCAACATCTCCAGTTATACGATAATATTTTACTCCTGTATAAACTCTAACTCCATCTGGACTTATATAAGGTTTTATATAATTAAAATCAAGGTCAAAACCTATATCTCTGTAAAAATCCCTATAATAAGGGTCTCCTGGATAACCTTCTTTTGAACTCCAAACTTGCTTAGAAGACTCTGGGTCTCTTCCAAACATAGCTACTCCATAAGGAGTATAAACAGGAGCAAAAACTCCGTATTTAGGTTTTGGTTTTCCAAAAATAAGTCCGTGAGAATCAAGAAATGAAAACTCTATACCATATTTTGAAAGAATTTCATCAACACCAACATAATAAGCACATTCAGGGAGCCATATTCCTTTTGGATATTCTCCAAAATGTTTTTTGTGAGTTTCTACAGCTATTTTTATCTGTGTTTCTACAGCTTTTTTATTAGGAGATAATAAAGGCAAAAAGCCATGAGTTGCACCACAGGTAATTATTTCCAAATATCCTTTATCTTTAAAATATCTATACCCATTTAAAACATTTTCTTTTAAGAAAGAATAAAAAAAGTTTTTTATATTCTTTATTCTTCTATTATAGAATTCAGCTAATCTATGGAAAGTTTCATCATTTTTTGTTCTCTGTAATTCTTTCTCTGTAAGCTCTTCAAATTTATCAAGATATTGTTTATATCTTTCTGTCAAATGATGGTCTGAAAGCATTTCAGCTAAAGGTGGTGTTATTGAGATAGTAAGTCTAAAATCAATATTTTCTTCTTCAAGTTTTTTAAAGTTTTGAAGAAGAGGAATATATGTTTCTGTTATGGCTTCAAAAAGCCAATGCTCCTCTAAAAAGTAATCATATTCAGGATGTTTCACAAATGGTAAGTGAGAATGTAAAACAGGTATCCAAAAACCTTTCATTACTCTCCCCCTTAAAATGTAAGACTTATAACAAATTTAACATGATAATAAGTAACAAAAACTACACTAGCAAAAACCAAAGCATCTATTCTGTCTAGGACACCTCCATGTCCCGGAATTAGATTTGAAGAATCTTTTTCTCCTACCTGCCTTTTTATAAAACTTTCAAATAAATCTCCTATCTGACCTAAAATAGCAGCAGCAAAAATAGGAATATAAGCATCATAAATTTTTAACATATATGCGGTTATCCCTCCTATTATAACAGCTCCTAAAAAGCCACCTATGGCTCCTTCCCATGTTTTTTTAGGAGAAAGTCGTGGAGCAAGTTTATTTTTTCCTAAGGTTTTTCCTACTAAGTAAGCGATAATGTCTTCTGACCATATGGTTGCAAAAAGGACAAAAAGTAGGTCTTTATTTATTTGATGTAAAAGTCCTATAGAGGATACAAAGAAAGCTCCATAAATAAGAGAAAAAACAGAAGCTGTCAAATATGAAATATTGTATTGTTTATGTCCTAAATAAAAACCATATAAAAAGATTATTAATAAAGCTAGAAAAGGACTTAAGAATAATGCAGATATAGATGCAAAAAAACCAACAATAGAAGTTTTTATAGGTTCAAGTCCCGGATATTTCTTATCTAAAAGATTTACAACTTCCCATATAGCTATTGTTGATAAAATAGCAATCCCAAATTTAAAGACACCATTAGGTAAATATATTACAGCTCCTATAGCAATAGCAGCTAAAATAATTCCTGTAATAAGTCTTTTAAATAAGTCTTCCATAAAGCACCTTTATTTGTTTTCTAAAATTCTCCCAAATCTCCTTTCTCTACTTTGATATTCATATAAAGCTTGGGCAAAATCTTCTTCTCCAAAATCTGGCCACAATGTATCTGTAAAAAACAGCTCTGTATAAGCTAATTCCCAAAGCATAAAGTTTGAAATCCTTTTTTCACCACTTGTCCTAATAAGTAAATCTGGTTCAGGCATTTCTGGTATATAAAGATACTTTCTAAAGTCTTCTTCTGTAATATCTGTTTTTCCTTCTTTTATAAGTTTTTTAGCTGCGTCTATTATTTCTGCTTTTCCGCTATAATTTAAAGCTACAATTAGATTCATTGTTTTACAATTTTCTGTAGCTTTTTCTCCTTCCTCCATAGTTTTTAAAATCATCTCTGGTAAATCATCTCTTCTTCCCATAAATCTAAGTCTTACATCTCTTTCTATTAAAGAAGGAACTTTTGTATTTATATATTCAACAAGTAAAGACATAATCGCTTCAACTTCTTCTTTAGGTCTATTCCAATTTTCTGTAGAAAAAGCAAATAAAGAAAGCCATTTAATTTTGTTGTCTTTTGCTATATCTATAACTTTTTCAACAGTTCTAGCACCCTCTCTGTGGCCTAAAACTCTTGGTAAACCCCTCCTCTTTGCCCATCTTCCGTTGCCATCCATAATGATGGCAACATGTTCTGGTATTTTATAAAGATTTGGTATCATTTAAGAGCCTCCAGTTTTCTTTGAGCAAGTTCAGCTTCTTCAGAATCAGGGAATTTAGATATAATTTCTCTAAATATTCTTTTAGCATCTTCTATATTGCCCATTTTCATATAAGCATATGCTTTCTTTAGCATAGCCATAGGATATTTATTACACTCAACTATTTCTCCTGATTCACAACCAGCAATCAGTAAATCCCATGCTTTTATAGCTTCTGTATAGTTTCCTTCTACATAATATGTTTGTCCTATCCAGAAAAGAGCATTATCATAAAGTTCATGATTTTTATATTTCTCTGTAAATTCCTTAAAATATCTTCTTGCTTCTTCTATTTTTCCTTTATAATATGCATCTAAAGCTTTTTTGTATAAATCAACGGGATTTTCAGGAATTATAACTTTCTCAACCCCTTCCTTAGGTAATTCTGAAGGAGGAGGTGTTTTTTTAAAGTTTTTTAATTTTTCTATTTCTATAGAATTTTTAGCAACATTTTTAGATAGATTATCTATTCTTTGAGAAATATCCATTAAGCTCATTTTCAACTCTTTTTGTTGAGTCCTAAGTTGTGAAACTTCTTTTTTTAACTCAATAAGTTCTCTTTGGAGCATATCAACTTGATGGTTTTGAGTGCAACCTGTAGAAACTGCCGCAACTGCCGACAACAACAAAAAAACTTTTTTCATTTTTTTCCTCCTTTATGATTTAAAAAAGAAAAAATAAATAATTCCTGCTGAAAAAAGTCCCATAGCAACAATACTTATTTCAGCTATAAATAAAAGTGAATTGTCAAATTTTAATAAAAATTTGTCTAATAAAAAGGCCATAAATGGTAAAAACATCAATCCTGTTAAGATAAGAATAGCTGTCCATGGATTTTTTCTCTTTTTTGGTTGGTTTTCAGACATACCGCCGCCCTCAATTCATTGTAAAATATTGTTGTTTTTCAAAAATTTCTAGGAGGTTTATATGAAACATTATAACATTGCCATATTAGGTGCAACAGGTGCAGTTGGACAGACAATGATAAAAGTTTTAGAAGAAAGGGAATTTCCTATAGATGAAATAAGACTATTAGCTTCTCCCCGTTCTGCTGGAAAAGAGCTTGAATATATGGGAGTAAAATATAAAGTAGAGCCTGTTTCTCCTGAAGCTTTTGAAGGGATAGATATAGCTCTGTTTTCTGCTGGAGGCTCCAGAAGTAAAGAATGGGCTCCTATAGCAGTAGAAAAAGGAGCTGTTGTTATAGATAATAGCTCTGCTTTTAGAATGGATGATGATGTTCCGCTTGTTGTTCCTGAGGTAAATCCTGAAGATGTAAAATGGCACAAAGGAATAATAGCAAATCCAAACTGCTCAACAATACAGATGGTTGTTGCCTTAAACCCTATCCACAAGGCAAAAAAAATAAAAAGGGTTATTGTTTCTACATATCAGGCAGTTTCAGGGGCTGGGGCAAAAGCTATAAAAGACCTTGAAGAGGAAACAAAGGCATACTTTGAAGGAAAGTATTACTATCCTGAGGCATTACCAAACCATATAGCTTTTAATGTAATACCTCATATTGATGTGTTTTTAGATAACGATTACACAAAAGAAGAAATGAAAATGGTAAATGAGACAAGAAAAATAATGCATGCTCCTGATATAAGAGTTTCTCCTACCTGTGTAAGGGTTCCTGTTTTTTATGGACATAGTGAAAGTATTGTGATAGAGACAGAAGAACCGATAACTCCAGAAGAAGCAAGAGAAATACTTAAAAAAGCTCCTGGTATTATTTTAGAAGATGACCCTCACAACAATCTTTATCCAATGCCTATAGAAGCTGCAGGAAAAGATGAGGTTTTTGTTGGAAGAATAAGACAAGATTTTACATTTGATAATGGTCTTTCTATGTGGGTTGTTGCTGATAATCTTAGAAAAGGGGCAGCAACAAACGCCGTTCAGATAGCAGAGCTTTTAGTGGAATATGGTCTTGTTTAAAGGTGTGTCATGAGAACCAAAGTTTTGTTTAAAGAAATAGATACACAAAAAAGAAAATGCCGTATATGTGGATATATATATGACCCTCAAAAAGGAGATGAAAAAATGGGCATTTCTCCAGGTATCCCTTTTGAAAATCTTCCTGACAACTGGAGATGTCCTATTTGTCAGTATTCAAAAGCTCACTTTATAACACTAAAGGAGTATATGATATATGATTGATATAGGAAAAAGATTTGATAAAGTTGCCTACAGATATGATACTCCAGACAAACTAGAAAGGTCTAAAAAAATAATAGAAAAGCTTCTTGAAGTTTTACCTGTAGATAAAAACTGGAATGTTTTAGATATTGGCATAGGGACAGGAAATACAGCTGTATATCTGTCTCCTTACGTAAACCAGATTGTTGGAACAGACCTTTCTGAAGGAATGCTTTCTGTTTTAAAAGAAAAGACAGAAAAAATGGGAATAAAAAATATTAAAACCTACAAAAAAGACATTCTTAAAGAAGATATTCCTGAAAAAGATTTTGACCTTATATTTAATGCAATGACAATGCATCATATAGACAATCCTGAAGAAGCTATAAAAAGATTTAAAGATTTTTTAAAAGAAGGTGGATACATAGCCATTGTTGACCTATACAAAGAAGATGGAACATTTCACTCAGACAATACAGATGTAAAACATTTTGGTTTTGATTTTGACGAAGTTAAAAGCTGGTTTGATAAAGAGGGACTGAAAACAGTTTTTATAGAAAATATATACACAATAAAAAAAGAGAGAGAAGGAAAAGAAAAAGAATATCCTGTTTTTATGGCTATAGGGAGATTTGATAAAAACGGAGGTAAGTAAATGTCAGAAGAAATTATTGAAAGTAGAAAAAAACTTATTGAAGAGCTAAAAGAAAAAGGAATTAATCCATATCCCCATAAGTTTCATGTATCAACAACGTTAGACAAAATAAGAGAAAAATACGAAAAACCTGTTGATAAAGATAAAGAGTATAAACTAAAAGGTAAGATAAAAAGAGTTTCCAAAAGAGAAGACAAGTATCTTATAAGATTTGCAGATTTAGAAAAACCTGTAGAAATACAGGTTTTAATATCTCAAAGTGTAGGAAAATTTGCACCAAATCAGATTATCACTTTTATAGGACACTTAGATAGATTAGATGGAAAACTTACTTTAATAGCTGATTCTTTTTCTGAAGAAGAGGAAGGAGTGCCAGTTTATCAGATAAAAGAGGAATATGATTTAGACCCTCAAAGGGAAAAAGTTTCTGTAGCAGGAAGACTTATTGCTATAAGAGACCAAGGAAAGGCTGCTTTTGGTCATATCCAAGATGCAGATGGAAAGCTTCAAGTATATTTCAGAAAAGATACCCTTGGAGAAGAAAAGTATAAAGAAGCAATGGATATTCTGGATATAGGTGATATCATAGGTGTAGAAGGTGAACTGTTTAGAACAATGACAGGAGAGCTGACAGTAGAGGTTACAGATTTTAAACTACTGGCGAAATCTTTAAGAGCTTTACCTGAAAAGTGGCATGGTCTTAAAGATGTAGAGCAAAGATACAGACATAGATATTTAGACCTTATAGCAAATGCAAAAGCTAGGGAGATTTTTAAAATCCGTTCAAAAGCAATTAAAAGCTTAAGAGAGTTTTTAGAAAGTAAAGGATTTATGGAAGTAGAAACTCCTATTCTGCAATCTGTAGCATCTGGAGCTATGGCAAGACCGTTTATAACCCATCATAATGCTCTTGATATGGATTTATATTTAAGAATAGCTCCTGAGTTATATCTTAAAATGCTTGTTGTTGGTGGGTTTAACAGGGTTTATGAAATAGGAAGAAACTTTAGAAATGAAGGAATAGATACAACCCATAATCCAGAATTTACAATGGTTGAGTTTTATGCTGCCTATATGGATTACAATGACCTTATGGATTTAACAGAAGAACTTTTTAGAAAAATCCTTATGGATACTGTTGGAACACTAAAAATTACGTGGGAAGGACAAGAGCTTGATTTTTCAAAACCATTTAGAAGACTTCCATTCTTTGACGCTCTAAAAGAAAAAACAGGAAAAGATAAAGACTTTTTCCTTGATGAAGAAAAGGCAAGAGCTTTTGCTAAAGAAGTAGGTATCCCAAAAGCAGAAGAACTTACCCATTTGAAACTTCTAGATAAACTTTTTGAACATTTTATAGAAGATGAACTTATTCAGCCTACATTTGTTATAGATTTTCCTAAGATTTTATCTCCTCTGGCAAAAACTCATAGAAAAGACCCTGATTTAGTAGAAAGATTTGAGTTAATTGTGAACAAGCAGGAACTAGCCAATGCTTATACAGAGCTAAATGACCCAGAAGACCAAAGAGAAAGATTTCTCCAGCAACTAAAAGAAAAAGCTGCAGGTGATGATGAAGCTATGGATATTGATGAAAACTTCCTTATGGCCTTAGAATATGGCCTTCCTCCAACAGGTGGTGAGGGAATTGGTATAGACAGACTTGTTATGATGCTTACAGATAGCCCATCTATAAGAGAAGTTATCCTTTTTCCAACATTAAGACCAGAAAGCTAATATATATACAGGCTCCTTTTTAAGGAGTCTGTATTATTTTTGTGCTAGAATAAACCTTTAAAAATTTTCCCCTTAGGTTAAAGTGAGAAAAATAAATTTTCTATTTATTTTCTTTTTTATTGTTGATACTTCTTTTGGTCAAAGTGATATTTTTTCCCAAACAGTAGACCAATTAAAAAATTTAGATATAACATTAAAAATTTTATTTCTTATTACTGTTTTGAGTCTTGCTCCTTCTATTCTTATAACAATGACTTCTTTTGTAAGGATTGTTATTGTTTTATCTTTATTAAGGCACGCTTTAGGAATTCCTCAAGCTCCTCCAAATCAGGTTATTATAGCTTTAGCCTTATTTTTAACATTTTTTGTAATGAAACCTGTTTTTGATGAAATAAATAAAAATGCTATTGAACCCTATATAAATAAACAAATTTCTGATATAGAAGCTATACAAAGAGCTTCTGAGCCAATAAAAAAATTTATGCTTCATAATACAAGAAAAGAAGATTTAAAACTGTTTTTAGACTTAGCAGGAGAAAAGCCAAAATCTCCTGAAGAAGTAAGCATGACAACTCTTATACCGGCTTTTTTAATAAGTGAGATAAAAACAGCTTTTGAGATTGTTTTTGTTATATTTTTACCATTTTTAATAATAGACCTTCTTATTGCAAGTATCTTAATGGCTATGGGTATGATGATGATACCTCCAATGCTTATATCTCTTCCTTTTAAAATTATTCTTTTTGTTTTGGCTGACGGCTTTGAGCTTTTAACAAAAGCATTAATAGAGAGTTATAGATGACAGTAGACCAGGCTATAGAGCTTTTCGAAAAAGCAATGGAAACTGCTTTAATAGTTGGGGCTCCTGTTATACTTATAGCCTTTATAGTAGGTCTTACTATCAGTATTTTTCAAGCTGCTACCCAAATTCAAGAGATGACTCTTACATTTGTTCCCAAAATTGTTGCAACAATTTTAGCTTTAATATTTTTTGGCTCGTGGATGTTTAGAACTATTATTGAGTTTATTCAAGAGTTAATGGTTAATATTCTTGTTCTTATTCAGTAGGAGAAAATCTAGATGATAATAAACCCTAAAATTGAAAAATACTTAGAAAAGCTTTCTTTTGAAGAAAAAAACGACCCTATTATTAAAGAAATGGAAGAAATAGCAAAAAAAGAGAATTTTCCTATTGTTGGTTCTCTCGTAGGGAGATTTTTATATATTATTACAAAACAAAAAAACCCATCTCTTATTGTTGAGCTTGGTTCTGGATATGGATATTCTGCTTACTGGTTTGCAAAAGCTTTAAATAAAGGAAAAGTTGTTCTTATAGATTATCAAGAAAAAAATATAGAAAAAGCTAAAGAATTTTTCAAAAGAGCTGGTTTAGAGAAAAAAGCCGAGTTTAAAGTTGGAGACGCTTTAGAAATAGCAAAAGAGTATAAAAATATAGATATTCTTTTTTTAGACCTTGAAAAATCAAGATATTTAGAAGCTATCCAATCTTTAGAGAAAAATCTATCTGAAAACGCACTTATTATTGCAGATAATGTTTTATGGCATGGAAAAGTTATTAATGAAAAGCCAGATAAAAAAACTCTTGCTATAAAACAGTTCAATGAATATATGTTTAAGCACTATTTTTCAGCAATTATTCCTATAAGAGATGGAATTCTTCTAAGTATTAAAAACAGTTAAAAGTTCTATTTTGAACAGTTTTGTTCTTTTTGGAACAGTTTTATACATTTCTTTTTTAAAAATCTTCAGTGTGTTTTTTCTGAAACACTGGAAAATATGATATTTCACAATTTTCTTATCTTTGGTATTTATTTTGCTATATATATGCAGCAGCTGCTGCTAAGCCTAGAACTTTATTTTTCTGGGAGGCATACCTCCTCCCTTTTCTATTTAAAGTCCAGCTGATATTTTTTCATTTTTCTCCACAAAGTTGCTATACTTATTCCTAAAAGCTCTGCAGCTTTTTTTCTATTCCCTCCTGTCTTTTCTAAAGCTGTTTTTATTCTTTCTTTTTCATCAAACAAAAGTTTCTCTTGAAAATCTTCAGAAAAAGATTCAGGATTTTCTTCAAAAGGTGATATATCTTCTGTTAGATGTTCTATATCTATTGTGTCTTTATCATAAGCAAGGATACAAGCTGATTCTAAAACAGCTCTAAGTTCTCTAATATTTCCATACCACTGCCTTTCTATCAAAAACTCCATAGCTCTTTTTGTAATCCTTTTATTTTTTGTATGTAGAAAACTATTTACAATAAGAGGAATATCTTCTTTTCTTTCTCGCAAAGGTGGGATTTTAATTTTTATAACAGCAATTCTATAATAAAGGTCTTTTCTAAAGTTATTCTTATAAACTTCTTCCATTAAATCCTTATTTGTAGCTGATATTATTCTGACATCAGCTTTTTTTGGTTTATTTCCTCCTAGTCTCTCAAACTCTTTTGTATCAACAAAAACAAGAAGTTTTGCCTGAGAGGTAAGAGAAAGGTCTCCTACTTCATCAAGAAATAAGGTTCCTTTATCTGCTATTTCTACTTTTCCTAATTTATCTTTAGTTGCTCCAGTAAAGGCTCCTTTTTCATAGCCAAAAAATTCACTTTCAAAAAGAGTTTCAGGAATTGCTGAGCAGTTTATTTTTACAAAAGGAAAAGCAACTCTAGGGCTGTTTATATGTATCCATTTTGCAAGTCTTGATTTTCCTGTCCCTGTTTCTCCTGATATAAGGACAGAAACATCAGATTGAGCTACAAGAGATGCTCTTTCTAAAAGTTTTTTCATTTTTATATTTTGAGTATTAAAAACAAGAAAATCCTCTGTCTCTGTTTGTTTATCATAAAAATAAAATTGAACTAAATATCCCTGTATATTACCGTGATTATCTAATATTTTTGTAATATCAAAAATACCTGTTGTTATTCCTTGAGAGCTATCTTTTAAAGCTCCAAAAAATTTAGAATGAGAAAGTTTGTTTTTTATATGCTCATCAGCTATTGTATCTATTGTTTTTCCTATTAAATCCTCTTTTGCGTATCCTAAAAAGTTAGCAAAATCTGAGCTTATCCATGATATTTTAAAATTATTGTTTAATATTAAAGAAAATGTATTTTCTAAAACGTTCATACTTTTCCTCTTTCTATATAAATTTTATAAAATACCAAATAAG
>JAADDV010000082.1 GCA_013153795.1 Aquificota bacterium
TAGGAGGATATTACTTCATAACTATATCCATTTTCCTTTGCAAACTTTTCTAACCTTTCTATCTGATTTTTTAGATATTCTTCCTGTTTCTTTGTTGATACCCTTGCATAAATAATAGTATCTGCTTTAGAGTGTTTTTCTTCTTTATCTTTTAACTGCAAAATCTTTTCTATATCCTCTTTTCTGTATCTTCTCTGTCCTCCTGGAGTTCTTATTGGAGATAATAATCCTTTCTTTTTCCAGTTTATAAGAGTAGTTCTGCTTATTCCATAAGCCTCTTTTATATTTTTTATAGTTAACAACTTTTGCTCCATAATAGACATTATTTTACAGTTTTTTATACTTTATAACAACTGTTGCTATCCTCCTATACTTGTCATTATTCTTCTACAATCTGAAAAAGCATAACCAGATTTTTGAATTTTTGCATTTGATATTTCTTTTTGAATAAGAACTTTTTGAATAAATCTATCCAAATCTTCATCTCTTTTATTTCTAATAACTTGTTTTATATCTATTTCCTCATCTGTTCTAAGACAAAGTTTTATATGCCCTTCAGGAGTAAGCCTTAACTTTGAACATCCATCACAAAAAGGGTTAGACATAGGAGTTATAAAACCTACCTTTGTTCCTAGCTTTGGAATTTTATAAACTCTAGCAGCACCGCTTCCTATAGAAATAGCTGGAATTAGTTTTCCATATTTTTCTTCAATCTTTCTTTTTATCTGGTCTAGAGGTTGAACTAAATCATTACTCCAATGTATCTGGTCTGCTCCTATAGGCATCATTTCTATAAATCTAACTTCTACTCCATATTCCTTACCAAACTCTACAAAATCAAGAGCTTCATTTTCATTTAACCCCTTAACTATGACTGCGTTAACCTTTATTGGATTAAATCCTAGTTTTTTTGATACTTTTATTCCTTCTAAAACATCTTCTAATTTTCCTTTTGTTATTTGAAAGAATAAATCAGGTTTTAAACTATCTATAGAAATATTTAATCTATCTAAACCTGCTTTCCTTAATTTTTCTGCATGCTTAGCAAGAGTTATACCATTTGTTGTTAATGATATATCTTGAATTTGGGGTATATCTCTAAGCATTGATATAAGCTCGTCTAAATCAGGTCTAACTAAAGGCTCACCACCTGTTATTCTTACTTTTTTTAGACCATATTTTGTCATAAATTTGACAATTTTTGCTATTTCTTCATACCTTAAAATTTCATCATGAGGCACAAATTCAGAGTTATCAGGTCTACAATAAAAACACTTTAAATTACATTTGTCTGTTACTGAAACTCTTAAGTATGTGATTTCCATATTTTCCTCCTAAACCTATAAATCCAGTATACAAGCAATATGACAAAAAAGAAATATCGGAATTAAATATAAAGTTTTTAAGCTTCTAAAACGTTGATATTTATCAATATAAATTTTGGAATGTTTTTTGCTTATATATATTGAAAGCATAAAAATTTTTTTATGAAGAAGGGAGGGTGGATCCCATGAAAAAATATGTTTTCTTTGTTTTGGCCTTTTTCATTTTTTCTCTTTTTGTAAAAAATGTTTACAGTGCAAGTGTTTATTTTGATTACTATGGTGTAAAAAATGTTTACGATGGGCAAACTGTATCTGGAAATTCCAATGTTTCCTTAACTATTCCTTGTGAAGCTTCATCTTTTCTAAGAAACAAAGACTACAATCTAGACCCAAAAGTAGAATCTCCTTTAGGGAATAAAACAGGAATAACTATTCGTTATGTGGCTACAGATGGCTTTATTTTTCCTCAGGATAGAATTGTATTCAAATTTTACAATGTTTCTTTAAGTCCCAGTATTTATAAATGCTGGCTTGTTTTTCATGAATACCAGGGTTTAGATAAAAATAATGATGGCGTTGGTGATGAAAGTTTCGATTTAAATCGTAATAATAATCCTTTTGACCTTGTTATAGTAGCTGAAAGTATAAATACTGTTTCTTCTTCTAAAGAGATTGTTTTTAAAGTAAACCAAAGAATTCCTTCTGGAGCTATTTTATATTTAGCTTGTGCTGAGGAAAATGAGCCTATACTTGTTGAAAAAGTAGGATACAATTTTGATGAGTTTGATACTTCTTATAATCCTGTTTTTGTGCTAGATAACCTATATTCAAATAATCAACTATATAACAAATGTAATCCAGAAAAGATATTTAAAAAAGCCTGTTTAACTGTTGAGGGTTATGCTTGTTGTTCAGGAGAAAAACTACCAGCTTTAGAAGTCAAAAATCCTCAGTGCTTTATAGATATGGAATGTCAATTTAGTATTGGAATGAAACCTAAAGTTTCTTTGATTAATACATATTTAACTTTAGATAATCCTTCTTGTAAAAAATCTAAAAGTGGTCTTATTAAATGTTTTGGAAATAGTTTTGCTACAACATTTATTGATGAAAACTCTGGAGATATCTTAAGAACTGAAAGTTGCACTGATAAAAAAGCCTCTGGAGGAGTTATCTATATAAGACAAAATGATGCTGTAGATGATGCTATTATTCTTGGGGAAAAAGGCTGGAAAGGAAAACTCAGCTTGAAGCTATATGACACTAGAAATATTTATGCTTGTTCTGATGTTCCTGTAAATAATAAACCTCCTTATAAAGCTCTAGACTTTAAAAACAAAAGAGTGTTTTTGGATAATAATGGAAAAAGTTTTGGAATTCGCTCATTAGGGGATTATGAAGATAGACTTTTATTTAAAAAGGGTGAAAAATGTTATCTTGAGGCAAAGGTTTTATCTACAGATAACTGTGAAGAAAATAACTCTACTATTTGTCTTAAAAACGGCATATGGGAAGATGATGTTTATGTAGGTATAAATGGTTTATATAGATTAAATAGTGTCCAATGGGGTCTTACACAAGAATTAAAAATAATAAAGGATACTCAGCAGGTATTTAGTATAAAAATGGATGAAAAGGCAGATTGTTTTCAGGAAACCTGTTGTTATGAAGCAAATCATTTTAACTATTTCCTTTTCTGGAAATCTCAAGGAGAAGAAGTCTATGTACCCTATATGTTAAGTCTAAATCAATTTAGAGTTATTGTATCTAATAACTCTTGCTGGGATGCTGAAATTTACGCTAGAGTTTGGGATGAAAAAGGGAGGGTTGTAGATGATGTGTTTTTAGGAATAGTTAAAGCAAACTCTGTTCAACTTTTAACAGGAAAATATATCTTCCAAAAAGCTCAAAGAATTCATTCAGAGCTAGGACGTAATACAACACCTCTTTTCTCAATGATATTATCTATAGGAGCTCCTAAAAGAGATATAGAAGTTGCAGCCTATGACAATAGAGCTGGCAAAACCAAAATGGTTCCTGTTTATGATTTAAGTGTAGATAGCTGGACATATAGAAATGTAGAGTTTAATATTGACGCCTTTTAAAGAAAAAGCCTATGTCCATTTGATGGACATAGGCTCTAAAAACTTTTTTCTATATGTTTTAAAACATATTCCCCTATAGGATTTTTAAAATCTTTATCTCCTATATGATAAGCTGTCCATAAATGAAAACATTTGACCTTAAAAGGTTTTGTTTTAAAATTACGAATACTTCCTATCCCTAAATCTTCATCTAAAAGAATTTTATAAGCTTTTGTATCTTTTAAGTGAAGAAAATCTCTCTCTAAAATCTTTTTTCTTTTTAAAACTTCTTTTTCATGTAAAGATTTAAAAAACTGAAATAGTTTATCATTTTCTGAAATTTTTCTCTCCCATTTTTTTATAAGACCCTTTTCTTCAAGTCGGGAAATAGCTTTATGAAAAGCTTTGTCTAATATCCAAAATCTTGTAGGTTGAGGTATCCACAAGTTTTTTTCTTCATCAAAAAGAATTAAAGGTGTTTCTACAACTTCTAACTTCATTTATAGCCATTGAAAAATTTTATTTATCTTATAAAATTTTATGAAACAAAAAGACATGGGCAAATATGAAAAGAATTTTTATTGGTAGTTTTATAAAAGATAACTCTTTAAAAAAGAAATATTCATTAATAAAAAAGGAATTTGGTAGCTGTTTAAAAGGTAGATGGACTCCCTATGATAATTTTCATATAACCTATAAGTTTATAGGGAATGTAGAAGACCACCAGCTTTTATTAATAAAACAATCTTTATCTTCGATTCTTAATAAAGAAAAAGAAATTCATGTTATTTTCAAAGGTTTTGGTGTTTTCCCAGACATAAACAATCCAAAAGTTTTTTACATAAAGGTAGAAAATCCTGATGGAAAACTTCAGGAAATTAATGAGCTAATTCAAAATAAGCTTGCTCTTATAGGTTATAAAAAAGATGAAAGAAATTTTATTCCTCATATTACCTTAAAAAGACCTAAATCTATAAAAACAGATGAGCTAGCTATCAAAATGAAACAGTTTCAAGAAGAAATTTTTGGAGAAGTATTTAAATTAGAAATAAATGTGATACAAAGCATATTATCTCCTGAAGGTGCTAAGTATATTAAAATCTGAAAAATGAATATGTTATCCCGCGGGGGTAGCTCCTTAGGGAGCTTGAGAATATACCCTTTGAACCTGATGCGGTTAATACCGACGTAGGGAAGCGGGCTTTTGAAAAATAAAGCCACCTTTCTATTTTTAACCGCAGGAAGGTGGCTTTTTTCATATAAAGACAAATTATGGAGGTTTTGAATATGAGTAAATATGCAGTTCCAAGAAGCACTGTATATGGTAAAACTCAGATGGATTATGCTAGAGAAGGTATAATCACACCTGAAATGGAATATGTTGCAAAAAGAGAGCAGCTTCCAGTTGAACTTATAAGAGATGAAGTAGCAAGAGGTAGAATGGTTATTCCTGCTAATATACATCACTATAGACTTGAACCAATGGCAATTGGTATTGCTGCAAAATGTAAAGTTAATGCAAATATTGGAAACTCTGCGGTTGTTTCTGATATAGAAGGGGAGCTTGAAAAACTAAGAGTTGCTCTAAAATATGGTGCTGATACTGTTATGGATTTATCAACAGGTGGAAATATTGATGAGATTAGGGAAGCTATTATAGAAAACTCTCCTGTTCCTGTTGGAACAGTTCCTATTTATCAGGCACTTCAAGAAGTAAGAAGTATAGAAAAACTTACAGAGCAAGATATCCTTGATATGATTGAGCATCAAGCTCAGCAGGGCGTTGATTATATGACAATCCATGCAGGGGTTTTAAGAGAGTTTCTCCCTATGGTTAACCACAGACTTATGGGAATTGTTTCCCGTGGTGGTTCTATAATGGCAGAATGGATGACAGTTCATGGAAAACAAAATCCCCTCTATACAAACTTTGACAAAATATGTGAAATCTTCAAAAAGTATGATGTTACATTCTCTTTAGGAGACGGACTTAGACCTGGTTGTATAAATGATGCTTCTGACGAAGCTCAGTTTGCAGAGCTTAGGGTTCTTGGAGAACTTACAAAGAAAGCATGGGAGCATGGCGTTCAGGTAATGATAGAAGGTCCAGGACATGTTCCAATGGATCAGATTGAAATGAATATTAAAAAAGAGATGGAACTTTGTCATGAAGCTCCTTTCTATGTTTTAGGTCCATTAGTAACGGATATAGCTCCTGGATATGACCATATTGCATCTGCTATAGGTGCTGCTATGGCTGGATGGTATGGAGCATCAATGCTTTGTTATGTAACTCCAAAAGAACATCTTGGTCTTCCAAATGCAGAAGATGTTAAGCAGGGACTTATTGCTTACAAAATAGCTGCCCATGCTGCAGACCTTGCAAGGCACAGACCTGGAGCTAAAGAATGGGACGATGCTATGTCTAAAGCAAGATATGAGTTTGACTGGGAAAAGCAGTTTGAGCTAGCTATAGACCCAGAAACAGCTAGAAAATATCATGATGAAACTCTTCCACAAGAAGGCTATAAATCTGCTAAATTCTGCTCTATGTGTGGACCTTCTTTCTGTGCTTATAGAATTTCCCAAGGAGTTCAGGAAGCTGTTTCTGAAAATCCAGAATTTTTAAATATAAAAGCTCATTCTGAAGACTAAAATTAAAGAGGGCAATATGCCCTCTTTTTATTTGTTTTTCTTTTTTGAAACTCTTTTTTTATAAACCTCAAATTCTCTTTCAAGTAAAGGAATTCCATTAATATCTTCAACTACAACTTTCCATTTACCTGTCCATGTTGAAGGAATTGTTTTAAAACTCCACGTTCGAAATATAGGATATTTTATATAAAGTCTTATCCTAGCAACTTCTTTTCCTTTGTAATACCAAACATGATATATATATGTAGGTGGATATAAAGTTTTTATACGTGTCCATAAATATATTCTTTTGATAGTATTAGGAATTTTTTCTAATGTATTTATAGGTTGCTTATATCTTATAGCTTTTGTTAAAGCTGAATCTATTACAATAGTATCTAGCTCTTGCGCCTGAGAAAAACAGAAAAAAGGCAATATTAAGACCTTAAAAATAAGTTTTTTCATATTTAGACCTAGAGTGTATACAAAATCTATTTTTTTAGCAGGACTATAACTTCTGCTAATCCTGCCTTCCCTTCCCCAATTTCTCCTATTTTCTCGAAGGTTTTCCCTTTTATAAAAATCTGACTTTCATTTATATTTAATATTTTAGCTGTATTTTCTATAATCTGTCTTCTGTATGGAAGAAGTTTAGGTTTTTGTAAAATTATATAACCATCTATATTTATTATCTCATAACCTTCTTTTTTTACAAAATTATAAGCTTCTTTTAAGAAAAAAGAACTATCTACATTTTTCCACTTTGCTTGATTATCTGGAAAAAGCTCTCCTATGTCTCCATATCCTATAGCACCTAGCAATGCATCTGTTAAAGCGTGAAAAAAAATATCTCCATCTGAATGGGCAACCCAGCCTTTTTCATAGGGTATTTCTACTCCCCCTATAATAAGTTTTCTTCCTTCTTCTAATCTGTGAATATCAAAACCGATTCCTATTCTTATATCCATCTCTCCCTTACTTCCAGCCAAGTTTATCTCTTAAAATATCAAAGTAATTTTTATCTGGTGTTCTTACTAGATATGTATAGTAAGGAGATTGTTTTACTATTATCTTATCTCCATACTGAAGCTGAGTTCCTTCCTGTCCATCAAGGGTAAGCCATGCATCTTTTTCTTTTGCTACCATTTCAATAGTTATAGGCTCATAAGGAGGAAGCATTAAAGGTCTGTCTGTAAGGGTATGGGGACAGATAGGGACAATAAGGAAGTTTTCCATCATAGGATAAACAATGGGTCCTCCTGCTGAAAGAGCGTATCCTGTAGACCCAGTAGGTGTTGATACTATAATACCGTCTCCATTGTATGTGGTGATATATCTATCTCCTACATAAACAGCAACATCAACGATTCTTGCTAAAATGGCTTTATTTACAACTACATCATTTAAAACATCAGCCTGTAGTATTTCTTTACCATCTCTTATCAGAGTAGCTCTAAGCATCATTCTACGGGATATACAAAGTGGTTTAGAAAGGATTTCTGCAAGCACATCAAAAGCTTCATCTTCATTTACTTCTGTTAAAAATCCAAGTCTTCCAAGATTTATTCCAAGGATAGGAATACCGTGTTTGGCTACTCTTCTTGCTGTTATTAAAAGAGAACCATCTCCTCCAACAACAAGTAAAAGGTCTGTATCTTTTATATTTTCATCATGTTCAAGGTCTACTAAATTTTCAAAAATTTCTGATTTGATTGCATAGCTGTTAAGCCAGTTTTTTAATCTCTGTGAAAAAGCTCTTGCTTCTTCACTAGCTTTTGTAAAAATATTTACAGTTTTGAATAAAGGATACAATTTAGCTTGCATGTATTTTCCTCACTGATGCTGTTTTTTTCTTTTTTCAAGATATAGGGGAAGAAATAAAAATAAAAATCCTAAAAATAAAACTCCTATCAATATAGTTGTTAAACCTACTAATAAATCATTCATCTTTTTCCTCCGACAATCTATCAAAAAAAAATGATAATAACAGAGATATTACCAAAAATATAAAACCAAAAATTATTAATATCCAGCTACTTTCGTTTTTTTGTAAAACAAACCCCACAATAGAAGCTACAAACGAACCTATAGAAAGGCCTTTTAATACATCTATAAAAGTTGAAAAAGTTTTTTCATATTTCATGATATAAAAAGAAACTGGGGCTTATCAGCCCCTTTTTACTCTCCTAAATAGTCTTTAGTCCATTCTGAATAAAGAGGATATGTTGAACAAAGAGATAAAACATCTTCTTTTACTTCTTGGATAACTTTGTCATCATCAAGATTTTTAAGAACTTTTACTATATTTTTAGCAATTCTTCTCATATCATTTTCTTTCATTCCTCTAGTTGTCAAAGCAGCTGTCCCCAGTCTTATGCCAGATGTAACCATAGGTTTTTCAGGGTCAAAAGGAATAGCATTTTTGTTTACTGTAATATTTGCTTTACCAAGGGCTTCTTCTGCTTGATTTCCTTTTACATTTAAAGGTCTAAGGTCTACTAAAACAATATGAGAATCTGTTCCTCCAGATACTATTCTAAGACCTTCAGCTTTAAGCTCTTCTGCTAGAGCTTGCGCATTTTTTACAGTCTGGATAGCATACTGCCTAAACTCTGGAGACATAGCTTCTTTAAATGCAACAGCTTTTGCAGCTATCACATGCATTAAAGGTCCTCCTTGAAGTCTTGGGAAAACCCATTTATCTATATCTTTAGCATATTTTTCTTTTGAAAGAATAAAACCTCCTCTTGGACCTCTTAATGTTTTATGGGTTGTTGATGTTACAAAATCAGCATAAGGGACAGGTGAAGGATACGCTCCTCCAGCGATAAGACCAGCGTAATGAGCCATATCAACCATTAAAAGAGCCCCAACTTCATCAGCTATTTCCCTAAATCTTTCCCAGTCTATAACTCTAGAATATGCAGATGCCCCAGCAACAATCATTTTAGGTTTATGTTCTTTTGCAAGTTTATAAACTTCATCGTAATCTATAAGCTCTGTTTCTGGATTTACTCCGTATTGGACAGCATTAAAAACTATTCCAGAAATATTTACTCTTGCTCCATGGGTTAAGTGTCCTCCATGGGCTAAACTCATTCCCATAATAGTATCTCCAGGCTGTAGCTGGGAAAAATATACAGCTTGATTAGCTTGTGAACCTGAGTGAGGCTGAACATTGGCATGTTCAGCATTAAAAATTTCTTTAACTCTTTTAATAGCTAGGTCTTCCGCTATATCCACATACTCACATCCACCATAATATCTTTTATGAGGAAGACCTTCTGCATATTTGTTTGTAAGCACTGAGCCCTGAGCTTCCATAACTGCATAAGATGTATAATTTTCAGAGGCAATCATCTCAAGATGTTCTTGCTGTCTTTTGAACTCTTTAGAAATAGCATCAAATATTTCTGGGTCTTGTTTTTTCAAATGTTCTAACAACTACTTAAACCTCCTTGAAAAAATTTTTAACTTAGGAAAATTATATCAGCCGTTTAGTTATATTAGTTGAAACTACAGAAAGATTTGTTAAATCTTTATAAAGAATTTCATATTATTTACAAAAATTTTTTTCTTCAATTTTTTTTATTAGATTTACTCTTTTTTCATGTCTACCACCTTCAAAATCTGTAGAGAAAAAAACATCAACAATTCCAAGGGCTACATCTATTCCTAAAACTCTTGCTCCAAAAGCTAAAATGTTTGCATCATTATGCTTTCTAGCCATTTTAGCCATATATTCATTTGTGCATAAAGCGGCTCTTATCCCTTTTACTTTGTTCGCAGCTATTGATATACCAATTCCTGTTCCACAAATTACAATTCCTCTATCAGCTTCTCCAGAAGCTACAGCATTAGCTACAGCTTCTCCATACACAGGATAATCAACTCTTTCTTCAGAAAAGGTTCCTTTATCTAAAACTTCAAAACCTTTTTCTTCCAAGTGCTTTTTTACTATTTCTTTATACTGAAAACCGGCATGGTCTGAGCCTATAGCAATTTTCACGAAAATTTCCTCCTGTAAAATGTTAAACTTATTTACTAAAAATATTATACATTTAAGGGAGGAAACTAAATGAAAAATATAAAAAACACCATATTAGGGACAATTTTATCCTCAGCAGTGCTACTATCTTTTTCAAAAGCTGAAAATCCAGCAAAAGGAGGGGAGGCTCAAAATATAAAAACAGGCTGGGAACAATGTTTATATCCTGAAACTGTAACTAAATCTGAAGTTTATGAAAAATTAAAACCTTTTTTAAAAAAAGGTCATGAGGTTTTAGATGTTAGAAAATCTCCTATACCAGGTATATACGAGGTTATTTTAGTCCGTGATGATAAAGTAATCCCTGTATATGTAGATTGTAATTTAGAGCATTTCTTTTATGGAAGAGTGCAAAATATTCATACAAAAGAAAATCTTGTAGAAAAAGCTATAAAAGAATATGCAGATAAAACTTTAGATGCAAAAAAAGAAATTTTAGCTAAAAGACTAGGAAAAGAAAAAGCAAAAAAACTTATTGAAATTTTAGGAGAAAAAGTATTAAAAAATATCCAATTTATAAATCCTGAAGAAATTCCAAAAGATAACAATGTTGTTTTAGGTAATCCTGAAGGAAAAGTTGTTTTATATTCTGTAGAGGAGCCTGAGTGTATCCATTGTGCTGAATTTGCTCCAAAAATAGAAAAATTATTAGAAAAATACAAAGACATAAAACTAGAAGTTATTCTTATTCCTTGGAGTATGCATCCAGACGGAGCAAAAGTAATAGAAAGAGTCATTTGTGAAAAAGACCCTAAGAAAAAAGTAGAAATTTTAGAAAAAGCATTTAAAGCTACAAGAGAAAAAGATAAAGAAACTATCAAAAAACTTGGGAAAGAATGTAAATTTGGAAATGTAATAGCTCAAAGAAACTGGATATTCTTTAGCCGTAATCAAATCAAAGCTACTCCAGCTTTAATTCTTCCAAATGGAGTTGTTATCACAGATAGAGAAATTTTAAAAGATGAGAAAAAATTAGAAGAAATTTTAAAAATTATAGTTTCATAAATTTTTCACATTATAAACGTTTAATTAAACTTAATAATTTAAAATTAAAGGAGGAAATAAATGATAAAAAGAAAATTTTTGGCGGGGGTGCTTGCTACATCTATAATTTTTTCTGGAGCAATAGCTTCTGAAAAAGCAGAAGAAAACTCAAAATGTGTTCCTTTAAAAGAATTTACTGTAGAAAAAGCTAAAAAACTTTTAAAAGACTACCTTCAAGGGGGAGTTAAAGTAGTAGGAGTAGCAAAATCTCCAATAGATACTCTTTATGAAGTGGATGTAGAAGTAAATGGAAGAAGATTTCCTGTTTATGTAGACTGTGGTTTAAATTATCTTGTTATGGGAAGAATTATTGATATTGATAAACAAAAAGACTTAACAAAAGCTAGAACAGAAGAGCTCACTAAACAGGCATTAGAAGAAAGAAGTAAAGAGCTAGAAAAAGTTTTAGGAAAAGAAACAGTAGCAAAATTGAAAGAAGCTTTAGGGCCAAGAGCTGGAGATATAAAAATTGCTGACCTTAGTGGTATAAAAGATTTAGACCCAGCAGGAATGGTAATAATTGGAGACCCAAATGCAAAACATACAATCTATGTAGTGGATGACCCAGAATGTCCTTTCTGTGCTAAATTAGATGAAGAAATTAAAAAAGTATTAGAAAAAAGGAAAGACGTTAAATTTGTTATCATTTTACATCCATTATCTTTTCACAGACATGCAGCAGGTATTACAAGAAACATTATTTGTACTGAAGACCCTAAGAAAAAAGCTGAAATCTTAGAGCAAGCTTTTGAAGCTGTAAGAAATAGAGATACTAAAAAACTTTCTGAACTTGAGCTAAAAGATAAATGTGAGAAAAAAGATGCAAGACTTGTAGTTTCTCAAAACTATAAATTTGCCCAAAGTGCAGGTATAAGAGGAACACCAGGTTTAATATTCCCGAAAGGGGTAGTAGTAGGTGGTTACATACCAGCTGATAAAATAGAGAAAATTCTGGATGCGTTAGTATCAGAAGAAAAATCTGCTGAAAAGAAGTAATAAAAATAAGGAGGACAGGGGTGAGTTTGAGAGCTTCTAATTCCCCTGTCCTTTCTATTGAAAATCTAAAAGTATCTTTTCATATAGAAAATCAAATAATACAAGCTTTAAAAGGAATATCTTTTAAACTTTATAAAAAAGAAATACTGGCTTTAGTTGGAGAATCTGGCTCAGGAAAAAGCGTTACTTGCTTCTCTATCTTAAAACTTCTTCCTAAATATGCATCTTTTTCAGGAAAAATAACATTAAATACCCAAAGAGCATCTATAGAAAATATTCTTTCTGCAGACGAAAACACATTAAGGCATATCCGTGGAAACATTGTATCTATGGTTTTTCAAGAGCCATCTGCTGTTTTAAATCCTTTATTAACTGTTGGTGAGCAGATTGTAGAAGCTATTTTAGCCCATCAAAACATTTCCCGAGAGGAAGCTAAAGATAAAGCTCTAGAAGCAATGAAAAATGCCCGTATACCAGAACCAGAGAGACGTTTCTATCAATATCCCCATGAGCTTTCTGGCGGTTTAAAACAAAGAGTTGTTATTGCAATTGCAATTGCAAATAAGCCAGATATTATTCTTGCAGATGAACCAACAACAGCTTTAGATGTAACAGTTTCAGCCCAAATCTTAAAGCTTTTTAAAGATTTAAAAGAAAACTTTGGTATATCTCTTCTTCTTATAACCCATGACCTTGGAGTTGTTGCGGAGATAGCAGATAGGGTTGTTGTTATATATAAAGGGGAAATTGTAGAAGAAGGAGACGTTTTTGAAATTTTTGATAATCCAAAACATCCATATACAAAAAAACTTTTAGAATCACGACCCAAAATTTCAGATATTGTCTAAAACCTGTTAAAATCTCCTTTTAGACCAAAATATATAAGGGCTTTTATTATGTTTGAGTATATAACAAATTTAGAAAAAGCTATTGAAAGTCTTTCTGCTTTTGAAAAGGATAAATTTGTTTATCTGGATACAGAAGTAGCTGTAAAAGACTTTGATAATATAGATTTTTATAATGATAGGGTAAGACTTATTCAGATAGGAAATAGTGAAAAAATTTTTCTTTATGATATGTTTTCTATCCCTGAGTTTTCTAAATATCTAAAACCTTTTCTGGAAGAAAAAGGGATTATTGGGCATAACCTTAAGTTTGATATTAAATTTTTAAAATCAAACTTTAATATCTTTCCAGAGGTTGTTTTTGATACGATGATAGCATCTCAGCTTTTATCTGAAAATCCCCAAAAAGAAAGACACTCCCTATCTGCTGTTTCTTATCGTTTTACTGAAAATATGATAGAAAAAGCCTATCAAAAATCTTCATGGGATTTAAAAAATTTATCTAAAGAACAACTTAAATATGCTGCTGAAGATATAGATGTTTTAAGAAAGATATTTCCCTTACTAATAGAAAAATTAAACAGTCTTCCCTCTCCACATAAGGCCACAGGACAAATTCATAAAACTTTTGGTTTAAATAATGCTGTTGCCGCTGTAGAGATGGGATTTGTTCCTTTTCTTTCTCTAATTGAGCTTATAGGTATGCCTATAGACAAAGAAAAGCTGGAGTTTGTTTATAAAGAAAAATCTTCTAAATATCAAAAAGATTATATAGAGTTTGTTAGAAAATATGGGATTGACCCCTTTTCTTCTCAAAAAGTAGCTTATTGGATTACAAGCAAACTAGGTTTAAAACTTCCAAAAACCCAGAAAGGTTCTTTATCCTCTCAAGATAGTGCTCTAAAACCATACATAGATAGACCTGAGATAAAAACTCTTTTAGAAATTAGAAAAGAAAAAAAGCTTTTAGATAAACTTAGAGAGCTGAAAGAATATGAAAAAAAAGGAAGGATTTACGGAGAGTTCAAGCAGATAGGAGCTCCTACTGGAAGAATGGCATCTTTAAAACCAAATTTACAGAATATACCTCGGGAGCTTAAATTTTTGTTTAAAGCACCAGAAGGAAAAAAGCTTATTGTAGCAGACTACTCTCAAATAGAACTTAGAATAGCAGCTGAGTATGTAAATGAAGAAACAATGATAAAAGCTTTTAAAGAAGATAAAGACCTTCATAGATACACAGCATCCCTTATTTTGGATAAAGACTATGAAGCAGTAACAAAAGAAGAAAGACAGATGGCAAAAGCTATAAATTTTGGTCTTATATATGGCATATCTCCTCGTTCTCTTATGCAGTATGCTAAAAACAATTATGGAATAGATATAACTTTAAAGGAAGCAGAAAGATTTCATGCTAGATTTTTTGATATATATGAAAATTTTAAACAGTGGCATGAAAAAATAAAAAAAGAGTTAGAAAAACATAGAAAGCTTACTGTCTTTTCTTTGCTTGGAAGGAAAATGACTGTTTCAAGATTTACAGATGCAGTTAACTATCCAATACAGGCAACAGGTAGTGATATTTTAAAAATGGCTGCTGTTTTCTTTGGAAGGTTTGCAAAAGAAAAAAATGCTTTTATTGTAAATCTTGTTCATGATGAAATAATTGTTGAAACAAAAGAGGATATAGCAGAGGAAGTTAAAGAAATTTTATCTAAAAGTATGAAAAATGCTGGAGAAATACTTTTAAAAAAAGTGCCTATAAAATATAATATGCAGATTGTAGATTACTGGGATGAAAAAGAGTAAAAATTTAAGGAGAAGTAAATATGACACCAGAAGAAAAAGCAAAACTTGATGAACTTGTAATGAGAGCTTTTACATTAGCATATGAACTTGGAACAAATTT
>JAADDV010000172.1 GCA_013153795.1 Aquificota bacterium
ATAATAGAAAATATAATTGCATTACTGGAGGTTCGATGCAAAAAACCCCTTTCAGCGAGGAGTCAGTTATAACTAACAAACCAGCGCTAATACGCTTTATTTCTTACTAATTTGCTTATTTTTTTGTTTAGTCAAATTGGTGGGTTTTATCTGAACTAAGTGGGATAGAAAGGTTGATAACATAGATGTTTTCATTTGAGTATATGCTGGTTTTATCTGAACTAAGTGGGATAGAAAGGTTGAAATAGTTGAAGATATATCATCAGATAGAGTTATAAGAAGTTTTATCTGAACTAAGTGGGATAGAAAGGTTTCTTTGGAGCATTTAAACACAGGCAAAATGGAAGGTTTTATCTGAACTAAGTGGGATAGAAAGTTTCGGAAGGTCTGAAGTTACGATATTTCGTGATATTAGTTTTATCTGAACTAAGTGGGATAGAAAGCTGCTAAAGTCGCATCTGATACGTATCTGATTTTCTCTTTGTTTTATCTGAACTAAGTGGGATAGAAAGGAGGTCTCTCTCGAGTTGAACGGGCAAGATTTAAGAGGTTTTATCTGAACTAAGTGGGATAGAAAGGCACAGCAGTAGTAGAGCTACTGCTGTGCACTTAAGGAGTGACAGTTTTATCTGAACTAAGTGGGATAGAAAGTACACCTATACCTATTCCTGCAAATGTGTATGGTTTGTTTTTGTTTTATCTGAACTAAGTGGGATAGAAAGTATTATACGTATTTATCTAACACTTTCTTTTTAATCAAAGTTTTATCTGAACTAAGTGGGATAGAAAGAGATGTTGCAGATGAGAAAATGAAGATGTCTTTAATAGGTTTTATCTGAACTAAGTGGGATAGAAAGATGTTAGTATACTTAAAACTAAAACGCAAATATCCAGTTTTATCTGAACTAAGTGGGATAGAAAGTCTCTTGTAATCAATTCTACAGCGAATTCTAATTCAACGTTTTATCTGAACTAAGTGGGATAGAAAGGATATCATTTCAATTAACTTTTCTAGATTCGGGATAGTCTTTGGTTTTATCTGAACTAAGTGGGAGCAAAACTCTTCAGATGAAATATATTGACCACCAAAAACACCAAAACCAAATCTTCTTAGCTTTGTATTAGCTAAGCCGTTATACAAAAATTAAAATTTAGATTTAAATTCTTTCCTATATCAGACAAACACATTCGAAAACCTTAAAATCAAAACCTTCTTTTTAAAACTAAAATCTCAAAACACTTTTGTAGTATGTTCACAAACCTAAAATGATTATCTATTCAGATTTTTATAAAAATTTTAAAATTCTATTTCACTTTGTTATTGATTTATAAGCGAATTAGTCATAATATTGAAAATATCTAAATAAAATTTTAAGAAATTATGAAATGATGCAAAATTTATCAAAATTTTGGAAAAAAGAGGGGAAAGCTGAACTTTCCCCTAAAATAGCACCGGCTGGGCACTCCTCAGCAGCACTGATGGCATTTAGTTAATATTTACTAACTCTTTTATAGAATATAATATATATTCATCTGAAATGCAAGGAGTAAAGATGCCTAAAATAAATGAAATTCAAAAATATATCGAAGAAAAAAATCTATCCTCATTTTTATTCTCAAGTTTTTCAAATATTTTCTACCTTTCTAGATTTTCATCTTCAAATGCTTATATACTCCTAACACCAAAAGAAAAACTTTTTATAACTGATTTTAGATACTTTGAAGGAGCAAAAGAAAAATTAAAAGATTGGAAAGTAATCCTTTTAGGAAAAGACAATAAAGAGCACCTAAAACATCTTCAAGAAATACTTCTTGAGTTTGGAGGTAAACATATAGGTTTTGAAAAAGATAAAGTTTCTTTATCCTTTTATGAAAAACTTACAGAAAAAAAAGAATTAAAAGAAAGATTAATAGGTTTTGAAGGATTTATAAATGAATTTAGAATGATAAAAACAGAAGAAGAAATCGAGATTATCAGAAAAGCCGTTGAAAAAACTGATAATATTTTTTCAAAAATTATCGAATATATACCAAAAGCTAAAAGTGAATTAGATATAAGGAGAATGATTATAAATTATATTTTTGAAGAAGGTGGGACCGGCGAAAGTTTTCCTGCTATAGTAGCTTCTGGTAAACATTCTGCAATTCCCCATTACGAAACTTCAGATTATCCAATAGAAAAAAACAATTTATTGTTAATAGATATGGGAATGAAATATAAAGGTTATTGTTCAGATTTCACGCGAACTATAGCAATTAACAAAGTAGATAAAGAGCTTATAAAAATATACTCTATTGTAAAAGAAGCACATCTAACAGCTGTAGAAACAGTAAAAGCTGGCGTAAAGATAAAAGAAATAGATTTAGCAGCAAGAAAAGTCATAGAAAAATATGGCTATGGAGATTACTTTATTCATTCAACAGGTCATGGCATTGGAATTGATATACACGAACCTCCAAGAATTTCTAAAAATAATGAGGGTTTTCTTGAGGAAAATACAGTTTTTACTATTGAACCAGGTATATATATACCTGGAAAGGGTGGTGTAAGACTAGAAAACGTAGTTGTTGCAAGAAAAAATAAAGGAGAAGTTTTAACTAAAACACCTTTAGACCTTATTACAATTGAAGGTTAAAAATGATTACATTAAGCCTTTTATCAAATTATCTCTGCGAAGCAATAGAGGAATATAAAACTGAAGTTTTAAAAAATAAGTATTTCTTAGATACTTTTAAAAAAGAAGAAAACTTAGACAAATTTATGCAATATGTCAGAAATTTTTTTATTCAAGAATTTAATAAAGATATAGATAAAATAGAAAAAGATTTTACTATCTTAGGTAAATATCATAGTAAACTTGGAATTCCTTTTGAAACAATTTTTCATAGTTTACTTTTTATAAAAGATTTTTTATATAAAAAAATAATTGAAGAAGAAAAATATCTCCTTCTTGCACCAGATTTAAGTTTATTCTTTTCTAAAGCTATAAATGCTCATGCAAAAGGATATTTATTAAAAAAACTAGATACTCATCTCAAAGATATAAAAAATATAACAAAAAGACAGAAAACAAAGTATGAAAAATTACATTTTTATTGGCTAATTAGATTTTTAAACTTTATAAAAGGGAAAGAAAAAGTTTATCCCGTAATAGAAGCAAGTCAATGTATGTTAAATGAATT
>JAADDV010000072.1 GCA_013153795.1 Aquificota bacterium
GCCCTTGCCAAAGAACATACAGTGCAGTTTTTAACTGTTTCTGCTACAGCATGGACAGCCTCAAAATCTCCTGGTGATGCAGCAGCAAAGCCAGCTTCTATAACATCTACATTTAGTTTTTCAAGTTGTTGTGCCATTGTCACTTTTTCTTCAACAGTCATTGAAAAACCAGGTGCTTGTTCTCCATCTCTTAGAGTCGTATCAAATATGATAATTTTCTCTTTTGCCATGTTTAAGCTCCTTATCAATAATGATTACTAATATCAACTTAGTAATAAAATTTACCTATGTCAATTATTTATTTTATCAATAAAGGAAGGAATAGTAGTGAAAATAATTGATTATTCGTAAGGAATTTCCTCTTCAAATCCCCACTTTTCTATTTCTTCAGTTTTAAATCTTTCAGACCAGCATTTTTCACAAAAATATAGCCCTTCTATATTTTCATCTTCATAAAGCGGAACTCCTTTTATTCCACATTTATAACATTCTTCATTCGTATCTTCTATCTTTTTTAAGTTTTCTAAATTTTTAGACTTCATATATTTCTCCTTATCAAAAATTAAAAACTGTAATAATGAAAATTTAATTTAGATTTTTATTTATTTATTCAGATAGGAGCTAAATCATAAAGTTTTATTATAGTTAAAACTCCTGAAAGTCTAGTTTTCTTAAGAAGATAAATCCTATTATTAGATATAGAATATCTATAGAAAAAACAGATACATATGGAATAACATTACTTTCAGCTAAAGAAGATAATAAACCACTTCCATACCAGTAAAAGACTAAAAGAATAACAACAATTCCAATATATTTTGCCTTTTGTTTCCATAAAAATGGATATGCAGCAAATACTAAAAATAATGGAGAAAAGACAGTAGCTAGTTTCTGATAGAATTTACTCCAGTAATATGAAGCCGGATATCCATACTTTTCAGCAATCTTTGCTGTTGTATATAACTCTTTTAAAGAAATAGGTTTTCTTATTTCGATGAGTTTTTTAAATTCCTCTATATTCATATTCATGAAAAAAGGATATTCTCGAAATTTTTCTAAAGAAAAATCAAAAGGATTTTTTAAATTTATAACTTTTCCATTAAAAAATAAAATTTTATTTTCTTTTACAAAAAAAGATTTTCCTTCTATTCTTAATACAGGCTTAAAATCTTTGTCTAGTTTTAAAACAATAGCATTTTTTCCTGATTTAGTGTCAAAATCAAGAATATCAAAATACATAAATGTCCTTTTATCTAAAGCTATCCAAGTATTAAAAGCTAAAAGTTTTTTTGTTTCCTCTAAATCTTTTTTTCTTAAAATTTTATAAATCTTTTCAGCTCTTTTTTGAGCTTCTGGTAAGATTGTTTCTAAGTTTAAAATTTGTAAAAGAGAGAATATAAAAGAAAATATAAAAATCCTCTTTCCTAAATCTTTTAGTGAAATACCATTTAGAAGGATTGGATATATTTCCCTAGTTTGAATTAAATCTTTAATTAAAAGAGCTACTACAATAACAACTGATACAGGAAGCATAAAATAAAGTTTTTCAGGAAGTTTATAGATTATATACATAAATAAAGCTGAGACATCAAAAATTTTTATCTTTCTAAGAATTTCTATAAGTTCTACTAAAATTGTTACAAAAGATATAGAAGGAAGAATAACAAGCAGATATATAAAAAGTTTTTTATAAAGATATTTATCAAGTATTCGCATACATTTCCTTGAGATTTTGATAAGTATTATTAACTTATGATATATTATTTTGGTTAATCAAGCACGTCTCCTTGACACAAGGGTTGCCCTTTGCGGTCATTGGGAGGCGGAAGAATAAACCCTTAAGGAGGTATTTTATGGCATTTGAAATTACTATGAGAGAACTTCTTGAAGCTGGGGTTCACTTTGGTCATCAAACTAGAAGATGGAACCCGAAAATGGCACCGTATATCTTTACAAAAAGAAACGGTATCCATATTATTGACCTTTCAAAAACAATTCCTCTCTTTAAAATTGCCTGGGAATTTGTAAGAGATGAAGTAGCAAAAGGAGCTGATATTCTTTTTGTAGGAACAAAGAAACAGGCTCAGGCTATTATTGAAGAACAAGCCCAAAGATGTGGTGCTTACTACATTAATGAAAGATGGCTTGGTGGTCTTTTAACAAACTTCCAGACTGTTAGAAAGTCTATAGAAAAACTTAAAAAACTTGAAAGAATGGAAGCTGAAGGTGCATTTGATATCCTTCCTAAAAAAGAAGTTGTAAGACTTAAAAAGAAAAAGGAAAAATTAGAAAAATATCTAAAAGGTATTAAAGATATGGAAAAAATCCCTGACATTATTTATGTAGTTGATACAGTCAGGGAAGAACTTGCTGTTAAAGAAGCTAAAAAACTAGGAATACCTGTTGTTGCAATAGCAGATACAAACTGTGACCCTGACCTTATAGATTATCCAATACCAGGAAACGATGATGCTATCAAAGCTATAAACCTTATTACTACTAAGATTGCAGATGCTGTTTTAGAAGGAAAATCAATGAGAGAAGCAACTGTTGAAGAAGGTGGAGAAATAGAAAGTATAGAAGCAGAACTACTTAAAAAAGCTGAAGAAGAAGGGGTAGCTGAAATTAAAATGTCTGGTGTTCATGGTGCAAATGCTCCTGAGAAAGAGGAAGCAATAGAAGATGCTGTTGAAAAAGAAATAAAAGAAAAATTACCAGAAGAAATAGAAGAAGCTAAGGAGGAGTTGAAATAATGGCAGTAGATGCAAAGCTTGTTAAGACTTTAAGGGAAATGACTGGTGCTGGTGTTCTTGAATGTAAAAAGGCTTTAGAAGAAACAAATGGAAATCTTGAGGAAGCTGTAGAACTTCTTAGAAAAAGAGGAATAGCAAAAGCTGCTAAAAAAGCAGGTAGAGAAACAAAAGAAGGTCTTATCCATGCATATATCCATGCTGGTGGAAGAATCGGTGTTCTTTTAGAGCTTAACTGTGAGACAGACTTTGTTGCTAGAAACGAAGTGTTTAAAGAACTTGCAAATGAGCTAGCTCTTCAGATTGCAGCAATGAAACCTCAATATGTAAGCAGAGACACTGTTCCAAAAGAAGTTATAGAAAAGGAAGGGGAAATCGCAAGGGAAGCTGCTTTAGCAGAAGGGAAACCTGAACATATAGCTGAAAAAATAGCAGAAGGTAAAGTTGAAAAGTTTTTAAAAGAAGTATGTCTTTTAGAACAGCCTTACATAAAAGATGATAAGAAAACTGTTGAAGACCTTATAAAAGAGTATATTGCTAAACTTGGTGAGAATATACAGGTAAGAAGATTTACAAGATACGAGTTAGGAGAGTAATTTGAGCCTGAAGTATAAAAGGGTTCTTTTAAAACTATCAGGAGAAGCTTTAATGGGGGATCAAGAGTATGGTATTGACCCCCTCTTTGTTAATAGTCTTGCAGATGATATAAAAGAGGTTTATGAGATAGGGGCTGAAATAGCTATTGTTATAGGCGGTGGGAATATCTTCAGAGGTGTTAAAGGCGCATCTATGGGAATGGATAGAGCTACAGCTGACTATATGGGAATGCTTGCTACAGTGATGAATGCTCTGGCTCTTCAAGATGTTTTAGAGAAAAAAGATGTTCCTACAAGGGTTATGTCTGCTATAGAAATGAGACAGATAGCTGAGCCTTACATAAGAAGAAAAGCTATAAGACATTTAGAAAAAGGTAGAATTGTTATTTTTGCTGCAGGGACAGGAAGTCCATTTTTTACTACAGACACAACAGGGGCACTTAGAGCAGCTGAGATAAAAGCAGAGGTTCTTCTAAAAGCAACAAAAGTTGATGGTATATATGATAAAGATCCTGTGAAAAATCCTGATGCAAAACTTCTAAAAGAAGTTTCATATCTTGAGGCTATTAACAAAGACTTAAAAGTTATGGATCATACTGCCCTTACTCTTTGTATGGAAAATAAACTTCCAATTATTGTTTTTAACATCAAAGAGAAAGGAAGTCTTAAGAAAATTTTATTAGGTGAAAATGTTGGCTCAATAGTGCATTAAAGGAGGAGTGAGAGATGATACAGGACATACTTAAAGATGCCGAAAAAAGAATGAAAAAAGCAGTAGAAAAGTTCAAAGATGAGCTTGCAGGACTTAGAACAGGAAGAGCTTCTACAGGTCTTGTTGAAAATATAAAGGTTGAGTATTATGGAGCAGAAATGCCTTTAAAACAGATTGCAACCATCTCCACTCCTGAGCCATCGCAGATTTTAATTCAGACATGGGATCAAAATGCTGTTCCAGCTATAGAAAAAGCCCTTCAAGAGGCAAATCTTGGGGCTAATCCACAAACAGAAGGTAATATTATAAGACTTATACTTCCTCCAATGACTGAAGAAAGAAGAAAAGAGCTTGTAAAAGTTATTGGTAAAATGGCAGAAGAGGCAAGAATTGCTATAAGAAATATAAGAAGAGATGATAAAGAAGCTATAGAAGATTTAAAGAATGAAGGCATATCTGAAGATGAAATCAAAAAAGCTTTAGAGAAACTTCAAAAAATCACTGATAAATATATCAAAGAAATCAATCAGCTAGCGGAAGCAAAGGAGAAAGAAATCTTATCTATTTAAATCTTTGAAAATCCTTGTTTTTTCCTTATATTTATCCTTATAAAAACTAATAGCAGAGGTGTTTTTTGTGGATATTGTTGAAAGAGTAAAAGAATTATTACAGCCTCTTTTAGAAGAAAGAGGTTTAAAACTTGTTGATGTTGAGTATATAAAAGAAGGGAAACCTGTTTTGCGTATATATATATATAACAATGAAGGAACAAGTATAGATGACTGTGAATGGATAAGTAGAAGAATAGGAGCACTGCTGGACATTGAGGATTTAATACCCCATTCATATACGCTAGAAGTTTCTTCTCCAGGACTTAACAGAAAGCTAAAAAATCCTGAAGAGTATGAAATTTTTAAAGGAAGAGAAATAAAAATAGTTACAAAAGAACCTATAGATAAAAAACAGGTATTTAAAGGAACTCTTAAAGGTTTAGAAGAAGAAAATGTAAAAATTGAAGAAAAAGGTTGTGAGGTGAAAATTCCTTTAGAAAATATTTCCCGAGCAAATCTGGAATTTTAAAGAGGTGCACATATGGCAATAAAACTAAAAAATGTTATAGAGACAGTAGCAAAAGAGAAGAATGTTCCAGAAGAGGTTATAGAAAAAGCTTTGATAGAAGGTATTCGTGCAGCTGTAAAAAAAGAGTTTGGATATAAGGACAATGTTCGTGTTGTTTTCGATAAAGAAAATGATGAGCTGAAAGTATTTCTTAGAAAGAAGGTAACTCCTTTTGTAGAAAATCCAAAAAGAGATATTTCTTTAGAAGAAGCAAAAAAATATGATGAAAATGCAGAAGTAGGAAAATATGTTGAAATACCTCTTTCCTTAGAAGATTTAGGGAGAATTGCTTTAACAGCTGCTAAAGAAGCAATTCAAAACAAAGTAGCAAGAGTTGAAAAAAATATTTTATTTAAAGAGTTTAAAGAATTAGAAGGAAAAGTTGTAACTGGGACAGTTAGAAGATTTGAAGGAGATGATATTATAGTAGATTTAGGAAGAGTAGAAGCTGTTCTTCCTGAAGAAGAGCAGATAAAAAAGGAAAATTATAAAATAGGTGATAGAATAAGAGCCCTTATCTTAAAAGTTGTTAAAGATGGAACATATCCTATATATGAAAAAAGAAAAGTAAAAAGAGTTCTTAAGGCTCCTGAAGACCAACCTCTTGTTATACTTTCTCGAACTCATCCAAACTTTTTAAAAAGACTTATAGAAATTGAAGTGCCAGAAATCCAGGAAGAAGAGATAGAAATAAAAGCTATTGCTAGGGAACCAGGAGAAAGGGCAAAAGTGGCTGTGTATGCAAAAGATAAAAATATAGACCCTGTAGGTGTTGTTGTTGGATTAAAAGGAAGTAGGATACAAACTGTTTCAGAAGAACTTTCAGGTGAAAAAATAGATGTTATTGAATGGGACCCAGACCCAGCTAGATTTATTTTAAGAGCTTTGTCTCCAGCAAGACCAAGAAAATGGAGACTTTTAGAAGATGAAAAAAGAATAGAAGTGGCTGTTCCTAAAGAAGAGCTTTCCCTTGCTATAGGAAAAGGTGGAATAAATGCAAAACTTGCCCATAAACTTACAGGTTGGCACATAGATATCCTCAGTGAGGAAGACTTTGAAAGAATCCAGAAACTTCCAAGAAAAAACCAGAGCTAAACCAATAAGAACCTGTATAATCTGTAAAAAAAAAGTCCTAAAGAAAATCTCTTAAGATTTTTAAAAAAAACTAAAGAATTTGACCCTCTTCAAAAAAAAGAAGGAAGAGGGTTTTATATATGTTTGGGTTGTCTAGAAAATAAAAAATTAAGAAAGTTAGGAGTTAGTAAAGAAAACGTGAAAGAAAATTTAAAAAAACAGATAGTAAATTTTCTTCAACTTGGGTGGAGAAGTCGTCAGATAAAAATAGGTTTTGATGATTCTATTAAAGAAATAAGAAAAGGAAAAAAAGGTTTTTTAATAGTTGCTGAAGATATAGCAGAAAGGACGAAAAGGAATATTTTAAGGGAGCATAAAGGAGAATATTTTCAAATTTTTAAAAAAGCAGAAATAGGTCATTTTTTAGGAAGGGGAGAAGTTGGGATAATATTTGTCCCAGAAACTAAATTTGGGTTAAAATTAAAAAATTTACTTAAACAATACTTACAGCTCGATACCAGGAGGTAACAATAGGTTGCAAAAGATAAAGATATCAGATTTAGCTAAAGAATTTGGAATTACATGGAAGGAACTTGCAGAGGAAATTAAAAATCTTACTGGAAAATCTATAAAATCTCCTTCTACAAAAATAGATGAAGAGATTGTAAATCTTTTAAGGGACTTTTTACAACCTCAAGAAGAAGAAAAACAAGAAGAAACAGTTTCTATACAGATAGAAGAAAAAGAAGAAAAACCTATAAAAAAATACAGGCTTTTTGAGTTAACTCATGAGCTTAATATACCTTATGAAGAGCTAGTTAATGCTTTAAAAGTAGTAGGATTTTCTGAAGAAATAACAAACTTTACAGAAATAGATGAACAAACATTAGAAAAAGCTAAAGAATATCTTGAAGAAAAAAGAAAAAGAGAAGAAGAAGAAAGGAAAGCAAAAGAAAAAAGAGCCAGATTAAAAGAACTTATTAAAGAAGCTGAAGAAAAAGCAAAAAAAGAAATTCAAAAAGAAGAAAAACCAGTAGAAATAAAAACTACAGAAGAAAAGAAAGAAGAAATTAAGGAAGTTCAAAAAGAAGTTGTAAAACAAAAAGAACAAATAAAAGAAGAAAAGAAAGAGTTTAAAAAGGAAGAAAAAGAAAAGCCAGGTAAGTTTAAAAAGCAGGAATTTAAAAAAGATAAAGTGAAAAATGAGAAAAAAGAAGAAGTAAAAAAACCCAAAAAAGAATTAGATACTCAAGAAGAAAAAGCAAAAGAAGAAAAAATAGAGATAAAAGTAAAGAAAGATTATAGAGAGTCAAAAGAAGAAAAAGCTGAAATGGAAGCTCTCAAAAAGCTTATGGGAGCTCAGCCAAAGAAAAAGAAAAAGAAGAAAAAGAAAAAAGAAGAAGCAAAAGCTACAGCTTCAACAGAAACTAAAGAAGAGGAAGACCTTAAAATTGCCATTATCCCAGAGGTCATTACCGTTAGAGAGCTTGCAGACCTTTTAAATCTTCCAGTAAATCAAATTATGGCAGACCTCCTTAAAAAAGGAATTTTGGCAACTGTAAACCAGACTATAGACCCAGAAATAGCTCTTCAAATTGCTGAAGAACATGGATTTTTAGCAGAAATCCAAAAAGAAGGAGAAGAAGTTTCTATAGTAGAGGAACTTCCAGAGGAAGAAAAGAAAAAACTCCTTGGTGAAGAGGAAGAAGAAGGAGAACTTGTTGAAAGACCTCCTGTTGTTACAGTAATGGGTCACGTTGACCACGGTAAAACTACACTTCTTGATACTATAAGAAAAACTGACGTTGCAGCTAGAGAAAAAGGCGGTATAACCCAGCATATAGGTGCTTATAAAATAAAACTTCCTAGTGGAAAAGAAATCACATTTTTAGATACTCCAGGACACGAAGCATTTACAACATTAAGGGCTAGAGGTTCAAAAGTTGCAGACATTGCTGTTCTTGTTGTAGCTGCTGATGATGGAGTAAAACCTCAAACAGTTGAAGCTATAAACCATGCAAAAAATGCTGGTGTTCCTATAATTGTAGCTATAAACAAAATAGATAAACCAGGAGCAGACCCTGAAAGGGTAAAAAGAGAGCTTTCACAATATGAGCTTATACCGGAAGAATGGGGTGGCGATACAATAATGGTTCCTGTTTCGGCAAAAACAGGACAGAATATAGAAGATTTACTAGAAAATATTCTCCTTGTTTCTGAAATTCTAGAGCTTAAAGCAAATCCAGAAAAACCGGCAATAGGAACAGTAATTGAGTCTAAATTAGACCCAAAAAGAGGTCCTGTTGCTACAGTTCTAATAGAAAACGGAACCCTCCATACAGGAGATTACTTCGTTGCTGGTTATACATGGGGTAAAGTAAGGGCTATGTTTGATGAAAGAGGTAATCAGCTTAAGGAAGCTGGACCAGGAACTCCTGTAGAGGTTTTAGGATTTAATGAAGTTCCCCATGCAGGGGATAAGTTTATAGTTAAAAAATCAGAAAGAGAAGCAAGACAACTTGCAGAACTTAGAAAACAGAAAAGAGAAGAAGAGCTTCTTGCTAAAAGAACAAGAATGCATCTTGAAAACCTTGCTGGAGCAAAAGAAGTTAATATCATCCTTAAAGCTGACGTTCAAGGTTCCCTAGAAGCTCTTTTAAAAGCTATAGAGGAACTTTCTGAAAAATTTGAAGATGTAAAAATAAATGTTATTCATAGCGGTATTGGTGCTATATCTGAAAGTGATGTTATGCTTGCTGCAGCTTCAAATGCAATCATTATAGGATTTAACGTAAGACCTGATGCTGCAGCAAGAAGAGCAGCAGAGGAAGAAAATGTAGATATTAAAATATACGGTATTATCTATGATGTTCTTGATGATTTAGAAAAAGCTCTTAAAGGTATGCTTGAGCCTGTTCAAAGGGAAGAGCTTCTTGGAACATGTGAGGTTAAACAGATATTCAGAGTTAAAGGAGTTGGAACTGTTGCAGGTTGTATAGTAACAGAAGGAGTTATAAGAAGAAATGCAAAAGCTAGACTTGTTAGGGACGGTGTTGTTATATACGACGGGGAAATAAACTCTCTTAAGAGATTTAAAGAAGATGTGAAAGAAGTTGCTAAAGGTTATGAATGTGGTTTAACTCTTAAAGACTTTAATGATATAAAACCAGGAGATATTATAGAAGCTTATGAAATTGTTTCTGAGAAGCAAGAATAAAAATTGAAAAACTTATAAAGGGCGGGGCTATTAAGCCCCGCTTTTTTTGTTTAAAGCTATGAAAAAAATGAAAGTTGTTGAGATATTTAGGACTGTAGAAGGAGAAGGTAGCTGGGTAGGTTATCCAGTATCTTTTATAAGGCTTGAAGGGTGTAATTTAAGATGCCCATGGTGTGACACTCCTTATTCTTACGATGGAAAGACCTATAAAGAAATGTCTCTAGAAGAGATATTTCTAGAAATTGAAAAATTTGGCTTAAAGAGATTATGTATAACTGGCGGTGAACCTTTTTTAACAGAAGAGCTCCCTTCCCTTGTGGAAATGTTTTTGAAACATGGATACAAAGTTTTAATAGAAACAAACGGGACTTTGTGGAATGAAAAAATAAAAGAAATTTTTAATGAAAATCTCTTTATTGTTTGCTCTCCAAAACCTCCTACTTATTTGATAAACGAAAATCTTGTTCCTTTTATTTCAGAGCTGAAATATGTTATAGATGATTTTATAAAAATACAGGATATATACAAACCTGATATTTTAGAAAGAGTAAAAAATAAAACTATTATTTTGCAACCTGAAAGTAATCTGCCTGAAAGGGTAGAAAAAGCCCTACAAATACAAGATGAGCTTTTAAAAAAAGGTATTGAAAGTAAAATAATACCCCAGTGTCATAAAGTTTTAGGTTTGCCCTAGTTTTTTCTTCATTTTTCATTTTTTGTAGTTTATATTAAAGCTACAAAATAAATAACTTATCTGAGGGGAGATATTGTCTAATATAAGAAAAATGTCTAAAGAAGAAAAAAAGAAAGAAATTGTTAAAGTTGCTTGTAAACTTTTTGCTGAAAAGGGATATTACAATACCACTATTCCAGACATAGCTGAAGCTATTGGAATGAGTGTTGGAAACTTATATAACTATTTTTCTTCTAAAGAAGATTTAGCAAAATATATAATGCAGTATTCATCTCAACTTTTAGGTAGTGAAATAAAAAAAATAAATGAGAAAAATATTTCTACAAAAGAAAAAATATTTCAAATAGTGAAAAGATTTTTTGAAATTGCAGAAGAACAACCTGAGTTAATTGAATATTTTTTAAGAGTTTTTCTCTCAAATAGAGAAGTCTTTAAAGAAGGTTGTGAAGGTTTTTTATGTGTTAGTGAAGTTGTTACAGAGCTTATGCTTTTTTTAGAAGAAGGAGCTAGAAAAGGAGATTTAAGGCAACAAGATTTTTTTCCCGCTTTTGTTACTCTTATGGGTCCTTTAGGAGGCATGGTATTTTTGAAAGGAGAAAATGTATTGCCAAAATCTCCTTTAGAGTATTCTAAAGAAATTGCTGAAAACATATGGAGAGCTTTAAAAAAGGATTAACAAAAGCTCTTAAAAAATTTTTATATTTCTTCTTTTAAAACTTGATTTCAATCAATGTTAATAAACTCTTTGAAATCTAAATTCAAAATGACTGTTTATTTTTATAAAAAAATATGTTAATTTTTTCGTTGTTTTAACAGGGTAGTTAACAAAGGAGGAAAGAATGAAGAAGCTTCTTGCAGCAGCACTGATAACTCCTGTTATTATTGGAATTTCTTCAGCCCAAGAAGTATTAAAAATAAGAAAAATAACAGTAGCTGAAGAAATTCAACAAGAAGAAACAACAGGAGCTGTTAAAGAATTAGAAGAAGAATTTATAAAATTAACAAGACAAATAGATTTAGGAGAAATTCTTTCAAATTATTACCCTGAAATAAACCATATAAGAAAAGGTGGAGTTGCAAATGATATTGTATTAAGAGGATTTGGAAGAGATAACATAAATGTTCTTATAGATGGAATGCGTATTTATGGAGCTTGTCCAAATAGAATGGACCCTCCTATTTTTCATATATCTACTCCCCAAGTTAAAGAAGTGCAAATATTAGAAGGACCTTTTGATGTTTCAAATCAAGGGTCTTTAGCAGGCTTAATAAATGTAATTTCAAAAGACCCTCAAGAAGGGACAAGTGGGTCTTTTGGCTTTACAGGTGGTTTTTTTGATTATATAAATGGAAGTATCCAAGGAAATGTTGGGAATGAGCTTATAAAACTTTTAACAGGATATAACAAACAATTTTCTCATCCTTATAAATCTGGAGAAGGAAAAAGAATAACAGAATATCCTCAAGGTATGTCTGCTTATAAACCTTCTGAATACAATCACACAGCTTTTAATATAGATAATTTGTGGGCAAAAGTTCTTTTTACACCAAATAATGAGCATAACTTAAAACTAAGTTATGCTTTTGATGAAGCAAAAGATGTTCTCTATCCATATCTTATGATGGATGCAATGTATGATAGAACTCACAGAATAAATGGGGAGTATTTTTTAAAGCCCTATAATTTAAAAATTTCAGCATACTGGAATTTTGTAAGACATGATATGCAAGATAGATGGAGGGTTAGCTCTATTCCATGGACAAATGGGACTAAATCTACTAGAGGCTACATGATGCGAACTTTAGCTAAAACAAAAACTTATGGAGGAAAAATAGAGAAAAATTTTAGGATTAATGATGTATTTATAACAACTGGATTAGATGCTTATGTTAGAAATTGGAAAGCAGATAATCAAATTATGATGTTAGATAACAAAGGTATGATACCAGATGTAGATATAACTAATATTGGTGTTTATATAAAAGGAAGCAAAAAAATAAATAACTATATAATATCTGCAGGTTTAAGATTTGATAATACAAAATCAGAAGCTAATGAAGACGCTTTAGGAGAGGCTAATAAAAATATTTATAATGAGTATTATGGAAATAACTATGATTTATCAAAAACAGATTCTTATCTTACTGGAAATTTAGTAATCAGATATAAATTTAATAAAAGAAATAGCGTATATATAGGTTTTGGCCATACAGTAAGAGTCCCTGACCCAGAAGAAAGATATATTGCCTTAAAAAAGCCTATGAACAAACCTGATTGGGTAGGAAATCCAAATCTAGACTATACCAAAAATGATGAAGTAGATGCTGGATTTGAGTATTTCTGGAATTTATTCGGTTTAAAAGGAAACGTGTTCTATAGTGATTTAACAGATTATATCTATCTTACAAAAATATCTGGAAATAAAATGGCAATGTCATACCAAAATATAGATGCACATATATATGGAGGAGATATCTCATTAATAGCTATACTTAATGATTATGTGTCTTTTGAAATGGGAGCAGCTTATCAAAGAGGAAAAAAAGATAGTGGAAACTATACTGATAGTGATTTAGCAGAAATACCTCCTTTAAAAACAAGAGCAGCTTTGAAATATGATAATGGTTCTTTCTTTGGAATTATAGAAGGTATTTATTCAGCAAAACAAGATAAAGTTGACTCAGATTTAAATGAAAAGGAGACAAAATCTTATATTGTTTTTAATCTAAAAACAGGATATGTTGTATACGGCAAAGGTTTAATTTCTATTGGAATAGATAATATATTCGATAAAAATTATTATACTCATCTTTCTTATTTTAGAAATCCTTTCTCTTCAGGAGTTAGAATACCTGAGCCAGGAAGATTTATATATTTAAATGTTTCTTATAATTTCTAAGGTCTATTTTTGCCTCTCTTGGTGTTTTGTTTTAGGTGCCTTTTAAGGCACCTATTATTTTTTATTTGTTTTATTTTTCAAAAATTTTCTTTTTTTATTTTCTGCTTTTTCATTTGTGTTTATAGGTTTTTCAGAAAAATTTAAAAGTTCTATATTTGCTTTTGTTTTCTTTACAATAAGAGAAAATTGTTTATCTTCAGAAGGTTTAATAATAGATATAGCAACTCCATCTCTACCGGCTCTTCCTGTCCTACCAATTCTATGAACATAACTTTCAATATTTCTAGGTAAAGAATAATTATAAACTACATCTATATCTTTTATATCTAATCCTCTAGCTGCTACATCTGTAGCAACTAAAATTTTTAATTTATTTTGCCTAAAATCTTTTAAAATTTTTTCTCTTTTATTTTGAGAAAAATCTCCATGTATTGCACTTGCATTAAATCCTTCTTTTCTTAATTGATTAGCCAGTTTATCTGCATCTTTTTTAGTTTCGATAAAGATAATAGCTTTTTTTTCTGGGGATTCAGATAAAGACTCAGTTAATTTTGAAAATTGGTCTTTTTCATTTACTCTTAAAGCATATTGTTTAATTTTGTCAACAGTTAATTTTTCAGGTTTTATTTGTATGATTTCATAATCGGGTTTTAAAAATTCTTTTGCTAATTTTTTTATAGGAGGAGGCATTGTTGCCGAAAATAATAAAGTTTGTTTATCTTTAGGAGTATTATTAAATATAAATCTTATATCATCTATAAATCCCATATCAAGCATTCTATCTGCTTCATCTAAAACAAAAATTTTAACGTTTTTAAGATTTAAAATTCCTCTTTCAATTAAATCTCTAACCCTTCCAGGAGTTCCAACAATAACTGTATCTTTTCCATTTTTTAAAAATTTTATTTGATGTTGAATAGATTTTCCTCCATATACAGCTAATACAAAAAGTTTTTTATCTCTTCCAAAATCTTTAATTTCCTTTGCTACCTGAATAGCTAATTCTCTAGTTGGAACTAAAATTAAAGCTTGAATCTGTTTTTTTTCAGGATTTATTTTATCTACAATTGGAATTCCAAAAGCGGCTGTTTTTCCTGTTCCTGTTTGGGCTTGAGCTATTAAATCTTTTCCTTTATAAATTATAGGAATAGCTTTTTTTTGAATTTCTGTAGGTTTTTTAAATCCTTTTTTTTCTATAGATTTTAAAACTTCTTTAGAAATAGGTAAATCTTTAAATGTTATTTCTGACATAAATTCCTCCTGAATTAAAAGAATAAAAGCTTTTTAGATTAAATCAACAAAGTATATATCATTTTTAAATAAAATCAAATTTTTATTAAATTTTTATGTCTTCTTTTTTATTCCTTCAGAAGGGATTTTATAAGATTAAACTTTGGACTGTAAAAAATTTTATAACTAGTTTAGCTATATATTTTGATTACAATAAAATTTTTTATAGAAAACAAACCAAAATTAAAATTTTATCCATATTATATTTAGAGAGTTTAAATGAAGAAATAATGAAAATTCGAGAATGGATACTATCTAAAGTATATGGAGTTAAAGATAAAGATAGGAAAGATAAGGTTAAGGAGGATAAAAGAGTAATAAATAGATAAGAGCCCGGCACCGACCAACTTTCCCGACCGCTCGCGCGGCCAGTATCATAGGCGCTGGGGAGCTTAACTGCCG